>JANYHY010000746.1 GCA_025362165.1 Myxococcales bacterium
GATCTTACCGCCCATCGTCGCGTGCAGATCGAAGCGGCGCAGCTCGATTCCCTGGTGCTGCGCGAGCATGTCGACCGTCTCTGGATATTTGGAATAGAAGATCTGCTCGACGAGGACACGAACGCGCACACCTCTGTCCGCAGCGCGCACGAGCTCTTCGATCACGGGGTGCAGGCGCCCCTCTGGAGTGTCTGAGATGTAGAACTCGGCGACGTCCAGCGAGGTCTGCGCGCCTCTGATCATGTCGAGCCAGACGTCGGCCGCGTTCGGGATGTTCGGATGATCGAGCGTGGTCTCCAAGGGCGCGGACTCCACCAGCTCGACGCTTGCAGGAGCTGCCCTCGCCGAGGTCGCCTCCACCGGGCGTGCACCAGCGCAAGCGACGAGAGCGGCTAAAAGCAGCCGATTCATCCGCCGGTGAACTTGGGCTCTCGCTTTTGCGCGAAGGCGGCGAACGCTTCAGCGAGATCTTCAGAGGGCAGGAACGCCGTGTTGTGATGCGCGACGTGGTCCAGGCCCGCGGCGACTTGTGCATCGATGCGGAAGTTCATCACTCGCTTGATGCCCTCGACGACACGCGGCGGGTTGTTGGCCATCTCGGTGGCGATCGCGCGTGCGCCGGTGACCGCGTCGACCTCCGTCGGGAAGACCTCGTTGACGAGCCCGATGCGCTCGGCCCGCGCAGCGTCGATGTTCTTGCCCGTGAGCGCGAGCTCGCGCGCGTGACCCTCGCCGATGATGTACGGAAGCCGCTGGAGACTCCCAAGATCAGCCACCATCGCGACCTTCACTTCGCGCACGGAGAAACGCGCTTCTCTCGAGCACACACGAACGTCGCACGCGGCGATCAAATCCACGCCGCCGCCGATACACCAACCAGAGATGGACGCGATGACTGGTTTGCGACATCGCGCGATCGCGTTGAAGCTCTCCTGAAGCTCGAAGATCAACTTCAAGAGTTTGGCGCGTTGCTTGGCGCTCGGTGAGCCTGTGATGAGCGGTCCCATTTCCGCGCTCATCGCGACGAGATCGAGCCCATAGCTGAAGTTGCCAGTCGAGCCGCGCACGACGATCGCGCGCACACCATCGTCGCGGTCCAGCGCCTCGAACGTGCGAGGGAGCTCGCGCCAGAACGCGGGGCCCATCGCGTTTCCTTTGCCTGGACCCAAGATCACGATCTCCGCGACGGAGTCGTACATGTCGATGCGCAGCGACTCGAGCGCGTCGGTCATTGGTGAGCCTTGGTCACGCGGGCGGCGGCGCGGCCCACCAACGCGTAGAACGATTGACCCATCAAGCGCTTGACGCGCCAGAGCACCTTGATGTCCGTCTGCGGCAAGATGTAGAGCGTTCGGCGCTCGAGGCCATTCACTGCGATGTGCGCGATCTCCTCGGCAGACCATTTGGCCTTGCTCACGAGCCTCTCGCTCACTCTCTTGAGTTCCTCAGTCGAGCGCTGCGCCGTGTGGATGTTGGTGCGGAAGAACGTCGGGCAAAGGACGGAGACGTCCACATGATCGTTCGAGAGCTCCGTGCGCATGGTCTCCGAGAGCGCGATGACAGCGGCCTTCGTCGCGTTGTACGGACCCATCGTCGGCGCGGACATGAGCCCAGCCGCGCTCGCGACGTTGAGCACCCATCCGCGACCTGCGCGACGCATCACCGGCACGGCGAAGTGGCAGCCGTGGACGACGCCCATCAAGTTGATGTCGATCTCGAGCTTCCAGTCTTCGAGCGGCACGTCGCCGACACGGCCAGCGACAGCGACTCCCGCGTTGTTGACGATGACGTCCAGGCCACCCCACTCGGAGACGGACCAATCGACGAGCGCCTTCACTTCGTCAGCCTCTCGAACGTCGGCGCGCATCGCGTGTGCCTTGCCAGCGGCGCGCTCGATCTGCTCGGCCGTCTCTTCGGCAGACGCGATGTTCACGTCGCTCACCACGACGCGCACGCCGCGCTTGGCGAGCTCGAGGCTCACCGCGCGACCAAAGCCGCTGCCTGCACCCGTGACGATCGCCCTGGCATCTCTCGGAATTCGCATGGCGGCGCACGCTAATCGCGCAAGGACGAGAGATCCACAGGGAGGCGGGAAGAAGGAAGGTGGGAGAGATGAGAGGGCGAGTTTGCAGGGCGCGCGCGATGAAGCTGAACACGGCGACGTTTTGAGAGTAGTGAAACCGCATGAGCGTTCGTCGTCGTGTCCTCTTTGGTTCATGGGTCTTTGGCGGATTGGCGATCATGGGCTGTCCAGCAGATCCGCCCGTCCAACAGCGAACTGTTGTCCCCGTCGCCACAGCCAGTGCGCGTGTCGCTTCTCCTACTGTCGACGCAGGAGCTCCCGAGGTCGCGGAGACTCCGCTCACTGCGTTGCCTTACACGCCGAGCCTCGATCTCGCGGCGATGGACAAGACGGCAGACCCTTGCGTGAGCCTCTATCAATACGCTTGCGGCGGTTGGATGAAGAACAATCCCATCCCGCCCGATCAATCGTCTTGGAGCGTGTACGCCAAGGTGACGGATGACAATCGCCGTTATCTCTGGGGCATCCTCGCGAGCCTTGGGAGCGCCAAGACCGAGCGCACCGCCAATCAACAGAAGATTGGAGACTATTTCACCGCATGCATGGCAGAGCCCGCGATCGACGCGCTCGGCGCAGGCCCGATCAAGGCGTCCCTCGACGCGATCGACAAGCTGAAAACGATCAAAGATCTCGCGGGCGTGATTGCCCAATTGCAAAGAGATAGTGGCGGAGACGTCGAGTTCCTATTCGGCTTTGGCGCTCAACAGGACTACGAGAACGCTCAAGCGATGGTCGCGAACGCGAGCGCGGGCGGGCTCGGCCTCCCTGATCGCGACTACTACACGAAGACCGACGCGCACTCGGTCGAGATTCGCCAGAAGTACGGCGAGCACGTCGCGCGGATGATGTCCTTGCTCGGCGAGCCGGCAGACGTAGCCAAGCAGCACTCCGCCACCATCATGCAGCTCGAGACAGATCTCGCGAGGGCGTCGCTCACGCTCACCGAAAAACGTGATCCCAAAAAGCTCGCGCACAAAACCACGACCGTCGATTTGAAAAAGAGCGCTTCAGACTTCGATTGGGGCGCCTTCCTCGCGAGCTCGGGTCTGCCTGCGCTCATGTCGTTGAACGTCACCGAACCAGCATTTTTCAAGGCTCTCCAGGCGTCTCTGACCAAAGTGCCGCTCGCGGATTGGAAGACGTATTTGCGTTGGCACTTGGTGCACGCGCAGTCGCGCTTCTTGTCCTCCAACTTCGAGAGAGAGAATTTCGATTTCTTCCAGCACACGCTTCGAGGGACGCCCGCGATGAAGCCGCGGTGGAAGCGGTGCGTGGGTTGGGTGGACTCTCACCTGGGTGAGGCGCTGGGCGAGGAGTTCGTGCGACGCGCGTTCAGCTCGGACACTCGCGCGCGCGTGCTCGAGATGACCACTCGCGTAGAGAAGGCGATGGAGGCGAATCTACAAGCTCTCACGTGGATGGGCCCCGAGACGAAGAAGGCGGCGCTCGCGAAGCTCCACGCGATGGTGAACAAAATCGGTTATCCAGACCGCTATCGCGATTATGGATTAGTGACCATCACTCCAGACGATTTCGCGGGGGACGTTCAGCGCGCCCAGGCGTTCGAGCAGAAGCGCACCCTGGCCAAGGTGGGGCGTCCCGTGGACCGCGCAGAGTGGTTCATGACGCCGCCTACGGTGA
>JANYHY010000757.1 GCA_025362165.1 Myxococcales bacterium
TGAATCTCTTCCTTCTTGGTGGAGTAAGTGACGTCGAAGTCGTCGATGCGCGCGAGCCTCCCCGTGTGGTGATAACCAGGCCGCAGGATCTCGTGAGAGAGACCTTGCCCGCGCGGATCGAACAGGAGACCCCGGTGTCCCGGCTCGATCGTCTCTCCGTAACAGCCAGTCGCGCCCAACGCACACACCGCAAGCAACGCAAACTTCCTCATGACACGGCTCCTTGTTGGTTATTTGGTAATCGGTCGGTCGACCATCGCGAGCCAGCTCGCCACGTCGCGACCCATGTGAGACATGCATCCGTAGAGCACCTCCGCTCCGCGATCCGGGGCGGTGAGCGCGGCGTTTCGGCAGCTCGATTGAGACTGCGCGATGTAGCGGTGATCGGTGCGCGTGCGCAGCGTGAGTCGCACGGCGATGGTCGTCGTGAGCCGCTCGCTCGAGTAGTTGGCGCTCGCCTCGATCAGCTCGACGAGCAGCTGCCAGCCCTCGGGGTTGTCGCTGCGGTGGTGCTCGGCCCACGGCGCCGCCGCGCTGGAGATCGCAGTGCCAACGGTGGTCTCGAGATCCGCGTAGGAGACGTCGGCGCCCCTGACGACGAGCGGATCGGCGATGCCGGTCGAGCGCGTGACGACCTCGAGAGGAATGGCCTCGCTCGGCGTCATCGTGATCGGCGCGCCGACCGAGTGCAGAAGCGAGACCGTGTGAGCCGGCCCGCACCCGCACGCGAGAGTCACTGCGAGGATCGAGAGAGGGACATGCGCGCGCATCGTGACGAGCGGCATCGCAACATGCAGGCCAAATGGCGATAGCGTGAACTAGCGAAAATCGGCCCGCATGCGAGGCGCGCGCAATCTCTTTGGGTCTGGTTGGCGCGCGCGTGGGTCCCTCGCGATGGTGTCGTGTCCCGCGACAGCATGGCTCTCCTGGATTACGCTCCGCGCATGCTCAACGCGCCCGCTGGGACCATTCGACTCGACGATTTCGATCACGCTTGGAGCAAGACTGGGTGGGGGCCGCGGTGCCGAGCGGTGAGGAACTCTGCGGAGCGACTACATGATCGCTTCGCGGCCGGACCGCGCGTGCTCTCCGTGCGTACGCTGCCGCTGACGACGCTCCCTTATCCGACGAAGTATGCGTTTCAGGCGGCCGCTGCGTCGCTCGCTCCGTTCGTCCAGTTCACGCAC
This sequence comes from Myxococcales bacterium, assembly GCA_025362165.1. GTDB lineage: Bacteria > Myxococcota_A > Polyangia > Polyangiales > Polyangiaceae > JANYHY01. Next base: position 1,188 of record JANYHY010000757.1, read on the forward strand.
CGTTGCGCGCTCGTGCAGTTCTTCCAGAAGGGCGAGCTCAAGAACCTGCTGTTCAATCCGTCGGACATCGAGGGCGCGCGCGCGACTCCGTTCTTCGCGAAGATCATCGGGCAGCTCGGCGCCCTGGAGCCGCTCTTGGCCAAGCGCTTCCCGACTCTCGAGGCGCAGCTGGACGCGCTCGGTGTTCGGCCCGCGGACATCGACTATGTCGCGTTCGATCACTTCCACACACAAGATCTGCGAGCGCTGCTCGGAACCGCAGATGGTCGCCTGACTCCGCGCTTTCCGAACGCCACGTTGCTCGCGTCGAAGTCGGAGTGGGACGACTGGGACGATCTGCACCCGATGCAGCGCGCGTGGTTCGTCGCGGACGGGCGGCGCGGCGTACGCATGGGCAAGGTCGCGCTCACCGACGGAGACTTGATGCTCGGCGACGGCGTGATGCTCTTGCGAACGCCTGGGCACACGTCTGGCAACCAGACGTTATTTCTCTCCACCGATCATGGCGTGTGGGGCATCAGCGAGAACGGCACTTGCGCTGACAACTGGTCTCCGCGGGAGAGCAAGATTCGCGGCGTCGCGCGCGTGGCACGCCATCAAGATCTCGAGGTCGTGCTCAACGCGAACACGCCAGAATCAGGTGCGCAGCAGTACACGTCGATGATCCTCGAGAAGACGCTCGTGTCGCGCGTGAAGGCCGCGCCCGCATTCGTACAGATGTTCCCCTCTAGCGAGGTCACCCCGAGCATCACGATGCCCATCAAGCCAACATGGATCCACAAAGAGCTCTCACTAGGCGCGATCTCGAAGGTGCTCGCCAGGAGAAGCGCCGCCTAAGACCGTTTTCGTTGTTGCGGCCAGCGCGACGCTCGCGGAACTCACCGTAGCGACTCTTCACGGTCCCAGACTTCACCAGCGAGCGACACAACTGTCAAAGTCACCTGCATTCACAAGAGAACTCCCCAGTCTCCGAGAGCTGTCCGACGGACAGGTGGTGCCTGTCCCAGGACAGGGCGTCCGAAATCGCCGGACCGTCAGCATGCAGACCAAACGGCTAGATCCTGCGGGCAAATTCTGGAGGCCACCCCCACCGACCTCTCGGCACGCGGGGTGCTCTGCGGTTGGTATGCACATCATTCCCTTCCGTCTCAAGCGGGCGTGGCACAGCACGCTGTCTCATCTTCGGCGGCTCGCAAAGCCGTTCGACCTGACGCCTGCTCGTTTCGATCTGCTCCGCTTGTTGCAAGATCGCTACATGCTGCAATCAGCGATCCACAAGGCGCTTGGAGTCACGCGCGCGACCACGAGCCGCATGCTCATCAGCCTAGAAAAACTGGGTCTGATTTACCGGAACCGACCCTACCGCACTAGGAGACACCTCAATCGTCGCAACTACCTAGTGCATCTCACCGACGAAGGTCGCGAGCGACTGCGCGCCGTGCGTGTCTCGCTCATCGCCCCGTGGATTCAACTCGCGTTCGAGTGCTTCTTCCTCGCAACGGGTTCAGGCCCGACCCGCGCGTTCTGGCAAGTGGACGCGCTCACCACTCAGCTCCTCGGCATCGCCACACACTTCGGGGACACGTCTCATCACTACTTCGCGATGGAACAAGGCCCAGAGCCTGATCCCGATCTGCTCGAGTTCGTCTTTGACTGGTGCGCGGACGCAGACGTTGGAAACATCATTCCCCTGGAAGACCAAGAGCCAGTCGTCGCTTGAGCCCTCTAGCGACTTGCTCTCGGGTCGCTGAGCAACGTCAGAGAACTCGATCGAGAACTAATACCGTGTAGGGACTAGCTCGGCTGCGCGCGTTCCCTTGAAGTGTCTGTAGACCTCGTCATCGGCCCATTCGGCGGTGGACTTGTCGCCCAGCGCCTCCGCGCACTGCGCGACCCTGATCAACACGAGCGCGTGGAGCTGGTCATCAACGCCAGGAATCTTGAGCACCGCACGGTAGCGGCCGAGAGAATTCTCGAGTCGGTCGTGATCGCTCTCGAGGCCGTCTTTGTGGAGCTCTCCGAGCGCGAACACGGCGTATGGCAGGTAGCTCGACGAAGGGTAATCGACGATCAGCTTCTCGTATGAGGCGCGAGCCGCCTCGTGCGAGAGCTCGGTCTCCTGCGCGCGCGCCGCGAAATACAGCGAGGCGTCTGGCCCGGCGGGGCGGTCGTGCTTCCGATCGCGCACATCGCGAACGACCACCTCCTCCTTGTTGTCGACTGCAGCGGCGGTGACCATGGGGACTCCACCGTTCGAGCCGAAGTCGCGCCTGTTGCAGCCAAGTACCGCGAGCGAAATCGCGGCGATGAAGTTGTAAGATGCACGCATGGTAGCCCGCCTTATGGCCCAAACCCACGTCGCTCGCAAGTTTGGTATGGAATCGAGGCACTAGAAATCGCGGCGCATTCCCGGCAAGGTGCCGTCTGTCATGGCCCAAGCGCTCTTGTTCGAGATCGGCGTCGAGGAGTTGCCGTCGTCTTTCGTCGACGCCGCGCTCGTCGCGCTGCCCGATTTGCTGCGTAACAAACTCCTAGCGCTGCGCGTCACGCACGGCGAGGTGAGGTCGCTCGGCACTCCGCGGAGGCTCGCGGTGCTCGTGCACGACGTGGCGGACGCGCAGTCGGACGTCGACGAAGAGGTCGTGGGGCCGCCCGAGACGGCGGCATTCAAGGACGGCAAACCGACGAAGGCCGCGGAGGCGTTTGCGCAGAAGCTGGGAGTCGCGCTCGACGCGATCGCCGTGAAAGAGCTCACCGCAGCGCAGGCGAAGAAGCCAGGCCGATACGTCGTCGGGCGTCGAGTAGAGAAGGGCAAACCGTCAATCGAGCTGCTCGGCTCGGCCCTCGGTGAAGTCGCCGGCGCGATACCGTTTCGTAAGTCCATGCGCTGGGGCGCAGGGGAAGTCGCGTTCGGGCGGCCGGTCCAGTGGCTCGTGGCGCTGCTCGACGGTCGCGTGATCGACCTTGTTTTTGCTGGGATCACGAGCGGGCGCGCGTCGCGTGGTCATCGCTTTCTCTCGCCGGCGTCGATCGAGATCGCGCGCGCAGATGAGTACGAAGCGCGCATGCGCGAGGCGCACGTGATCGTCGATCGCTCCGCGCGTGAGGCTGTGATGATGGAGCGTGTCGTCGCGGCGGCGACCCAGATGGGCGGTAAGGCCGACCTCGATCCCGCGCTCATTCGCGACAACGCGTCGCTCGTCGAAGAGGCCCACGTCGTCGTGGGTTCGTTCGATCCGAAGTACCTGGAGCTCCCGGCGGCGGTCATTCGCGCAGCAGCGCGCGGCCACCAAAAATACTTCGTCGTGCAGAAGGGAGACTCGGCGGACGAGCTCTTGCCCGGATATCTCGCCGTCGCGAACACTGCGCAGAAGCCGCAGAACGTAGCGCTCGGCAACGATCGCGTGATGAGAGCGCGCATGGCCGACGCCAAGTTCTTCTTCGACGAAGACAAGAAGCAAGAGCAAGAGGCGCGCATCGAGAAGTTGAGCGGCATCGTGTTCCACAACCGCCTCGGGACGGTGCGCGAGAAGGTCGATCGCCTACGGTTGCTCGTCACGTACCTGTGCGAGAAGCTCGGGCTCGACGCCGTGGTCACCAAGCACGCGCAACGCGCCACGGAGCTCGCGAAGAATGATCTCGTCTCACTGATGGTCGGCGAGTTCCCGGAGCTCCAAGGGATCATGGGGCGCGTCTACGCCAAGCACGCCGGTGAAGCCGCGGAGACGTGTGACGCCGTGCGAGATCACTACGCGCCGATCGGCGCTGACGGTCCCATCGCGCTGGGTGACGTGTCTCGCGTCGTCGCGCTCGCCGATCGTATCGATACGCTCGTCGGCTGCTTCGCGATCGGCTTGCAACCGACCGGCACGGCAGATCCTTACGCGCTCCGTCGCGCGACCATCGGAGCCTTGCGCACGCTGCTCGAGTCCGCCGATGCGCGATACGCGTCTCTGGAGTTGCTTGCATGTTGCACGTATGCGTACGCAGGATTCTCGGGGAAAAAGCTTGATTTCTCCGAGGTCGAGACTGTCGCGAAGCTCGGCGAGTTCATGACAGAGCGCCTGCGCGGCCTGCTCGAGAGCAAGTCTGGTCGCGCCGCGGCTGACGCGGTGCTCGCGGGTCACGCGTTCGTTCGCGGCAAGATCTCTCTGCCGATCCTGCACCCCGCGTACGCGGCCGCGAAGGCGAAGGCGCTCGGCGACATCATCGCCGACAAGGCTCCATGGCTCGAGAAGGCGCGCACGGTCGCCAAGCGCCTCTCCGGCATCAGCAAGGAAGCCAAGCCCGAGCTCGTCAGCAAATCCGATCTGAGCAAGCCTACGGATCAAGCGATCGTCGATCTCGTTCGCGAGCTCGACGACAAGACCAAATCGCTCGTGGACGAGGCGAGCGTGCGAACGGCGCTGCAAGCGATGGGCACCTTGGCCGAACAAGTGGAAAAGATCTTCGTCGAGACGCTCGTCAACGATCCCGCAGACAGCTCGACGCCCAAGCGCCTCGCGCTCTTGTCATATGGTGCGCACTGCATGCTGCGTATTGCGGACTTCTCGAGGCTCGCGTGACTCTGGCGCGAGGGCAGGGGGCGAGCCCTGGACAGGCGCGTGGTCCGCTCGCGACGAGCCCAGAGTCGGCGGTCGCGTTCGCGCAGAAAGGCACCGCTGCGATCCTCGTTCGCATCGAGGCTTCGGCGGAGGACATGGAAGGGATCCGCGCGTGCGCGGCCCTCGTCACGACGCGTGGCGGCCTCACGGGAGACGGCGCCATCGCGGCAAGAGCGCTCGGAAAGCCCTGTATCGCAGGCGTTCCATCGATGATTGTGAACTACATGAAACGCGAAGTGCTCGTGAAGACAGAGTCCGGCGAGGTCGCGCTCCAAGAAGGCGAGCTGCTCGAACTCGACGCAACCGAAGGCATCATCCGCCGCGGTTGAAATCCCTGCATCAATCGCAAGCAGTGCCGGGTGGGCAGCATATCGGCGTCGTGTACGGGCCGCCGAAGCCTTCCTTCTGGTAGTGATAGCCCCTCGGACAGTTGCCGTCCGCGTCGGGAAAGACGGTCGCCAGAGGACGCGGGTGCATCCGTCGGTACAGCCACCACGATCCGCCGCCAATCGCGGCGACCGCGATGATGGCGACGACGAGCGCAGCGGCCTTGTCTCCAGAGCCCGTCATCCTTGTGCAAGTCTAACCGTTCTCGTGCGATGCTCCAACGCATGCGCACACTCGCTCTGTCCACGCTCGGTTTGGCTCTCGTGATTTGTGGTTGCAGCAAGCCCTTTGGACCTGGGTTCGAAGGCGAGATCACGATGCACACACAACGCGTCGGCGAGTCCGGCTCTGACATGATCGTCAAGTCCAAGGCCGACAAGTTTCGGTTCGACGTGCCGTCCGCAACGGGCACCTCGACGGCGATCCTCGATCCTGGTGCGAACAAGATGACCATGCTCCTGGACGCGCAGAAGTCGTACATGGATCTCGACTTCAGCAAGCCGAGCGCGCAGCCGAGCACCAACCCCGACACCAGCACGGCGAAGGCGACCGGCAAACACGAGACAGTCGCCGGGATCGATTGCGAGGACTGGACCGCGACCGACGCGAGCGGCAAGCACACTGATGTCTGCCTCGCGGCCGGACCGGCGTTCGATCTCGGAGCGCTCTCCGGAAAGCCGAGCGGCGCTGGACAGAAGCAGATGTTCCCTCTCAAGAGCGTCGACTACGACGCAAAGGGCGCCGAGCTCTCTCGGATGGAAGTCACCAAGATCGAGAAGAAGAAGCTCGACGACAGCCTCTTTGCCATCCCCGCCGACTACAAGAAGCTCGAGCTCCCCGCGATGCTCAAGCGCTAGCTCGACGTGCGCTTCTCGATGCCGTACTTGCGCAGATAGGCGCGCACGTGGTGACGCTCCATGCCGCTCTGCCGCGCCATCTCGCTCACGTTGCCTTTGCTTCGTAGCGCGAGCTCGGTGAAGTAGGCGCGCTCGAACGCCGCGACTGCTCCGCGCTTGGCCTCCGAGAAGCTCGAGCTCGCATCGGTTTCACTGCGGGCGCTACCGCCAGGCATCGAGTCGCGCGCCAGCGTGAGCACGTCGTCGATCGCCTCTGGAGTCTCGGCCAGAGTCGCGGCGACGCTGGCGACGTTCACGAGTTCGCGCACGTTGCCGGGCCAGTCGTGCGCGGCCATTCGCTGCAGGATCCAAGCGAGCACCGCGCCCGCGTATGGCTTGCGATCCACGCGCGCGCAGATCTCTTCGACGAGCAGCGGCAGATCGCTGAGGCGCTCGCGAAGCGGCGGCAGCTCGACGCGCACCTGCGCGATTCGGAAAAAAAGATCGCTACGGAATCGGCCTGCGTTCATCTCCGCGCCGAGATCACGTCGCGTCGCTGCGAGCACGCGCACGTCGATCGGCTCGAACGTGGAGCTGCCCACGCGCTTGACCTGCTTCTCGCTCAGCGCGCGCAAGAGCTTCGGTTGCAGATCGATCGGGAGCTCGCCGAGCTCGTCCAAGAAGAGCGTCCCGCCGTCGGCCTCTTCGAGCGCTCCTTTGCGGCGTTCGTTCGCGCCGGTGAACGATCCCTTCTCGTGACCGAAGAGCAGGCTCTCCGCGAGCGTCTCTGGGATCGACCCGCAGTCGACGACGACGAATGGTTTGCCCTTGCGCGGGCTCGCTTCGTGAAGAGCCTTGGCGACGCCTTCTTTGCCGGTGCCAGTCTCGCCGACGATGAGCACGCTGATCGGAGTGGGCGCGACGCGCTCGAGTATCGAGAACACGCGTCGCATCCTGGGAGATGCGCCGACGAGCCCACCGAAGCGATCGCTAAAGCCGACGTCCACGCGCTTCTTGGTCGAGGGCTCCACGCGCAATTGCGTCGTGCCGACCGTGATGTCCGTCGGTTGAGTCATCACGCACTCGGTTACGCGGAGCGCGCCGATGAAGGTGCCGTTGGTGGAGCCGAGATCGCGCAAGAGCACGCCCTCGCTGATCGCGCGAAGCTCGCAGTGCAGCGCGCTCACCTCGGGATCGGCCACGGACACGCTGGCGTTCGGATCGCGGCCGATGGCGATCGGATCGACGTCGATCGTGTGCGTCTTGCCTTCCGGCGTCTTGAGGACGCCACCCTGGACGAACCAGTGGAGCGCACGCGTGCGCGTGGGGTCGGCCGCCTTGGACGGATCCTTCGGGTCCATGAAGGAACCCTACACGTCTCGCACGGCGTTGAACAAACGCTTACGAAGCGGTATCAACTTCGACATTCATGGCAGCCATCAAGAACC
>JANYHY010000761.1 GCA_025362165.1 Myxococcales bacterium
GATGTACAGCACGTCTGGTGGCGCGCCTTGCTCGCCGACATTGCCGAACAGCGAGAGCAGCAACCCCACCACCACGACGTCGAACGCAAAGAGCGTGTTGTGCCTACGAAAGCGCGCGAGCCGCTGTCCACCAAACGCGAGAGTCAACGCAACCGCGAGCGGCGGCAGGATCGTGCGCGCGAACGACCAACGATCACTCCAGAGCTGTTGCCCCACGGACGGCAAGAAGGACGTGCCCACGAGCAGCGCGCGATGATCGAGGTACGCGCGATATCGCTCGAACGTGTAGGCCTGACCGCCGACGGCGAAGATGGCGCCCGCGACGAGAAGGGTCACCGCGACCCAACGCAGCTTGGTCCTGCGCTGCATCGACGCGTAGACGAGCGCGCCCCAAAAACAGGCGCTGACGAGCACCCACAGCAAGTAGATGGAAGCGTCGTGACGTCCCATCGAACGAAGCTGCTCGGGGCGATTCATCCAATCGAAGACGAGGATCGAGACGCCGGGCAACAGCGACGCGAGCGCCACCAAAGACCAGCGCCTCCGCACACGCGACCGCCGCGCCACCCCGACCTGCACCCGCACGGGTGCGATGGAGACGGACTCCTGAGGGCGAGAACGTGGCGACATCGAAACACCACAGCTACCGTTTCATGGCACTTGCTGCTGTAATTCGTTGTAACCGGCGCTTGGCTCGCTCACGAGCGCGCATGTTCGCCGCCCCCTCCGTCTCGGTGATGTCAGCATGCATACTTCCTCTCGTTGCCCGCGGGACGGGCAAGGGTTGCATTCATACTTATTCGTGTATATATGAATGGCGTGTTCGATACGCCTGCGCCCAACACCCGATCAGTTACCCAGAGGTGGGAGCTGTATCGCGTGCTCTCCGAGCCGTTTCGGCTGCGGTTGCTCGCGCTCGTCGCAGCGGACGAGCTGGCGGTGGGTGAGATCGCGGACCTGCTCAATGAGAGCCAGCCCAACGTCTCGAGGCACATCACGCCCCTGAAACAAGCTGGTTTGGTGTCGCTTCGCCGTGAGGGCACGCGCTCGCTCGTGAGCTTCAAGGACGCAGAGGATCCCGTCGTCCTCGACGCGCTCCGAAGCGGTCGCGCGCTCTGTGAGGCAGATGGGAGCCTCGGTCGCCTCGCGGAGATCATCCGCGCGCGCGACTCCGCTGCGCGCGAGTTCTTCGAGCGCCCGCGCGTGAAGGATCCGAGCGGTCCGCCCTCCGAGCTCGGCGCGTACCTGAGCGCGCTCGCCGTGTTGTTGCCGCATCGTCACCTCGCGGTCGACGCAGGCACCGGAGACGGAGGCTTGCTCGACGTCCTCGCGCCGACCTTCGACAAGGTGGTCGCGATCGATCGCAGCGAGGCACAGCTCGCGATGGCACGCGCGCGCATCAAGCATCGCGGGTACACCAACGTCACGCTCGTTCACGGGGATCTGGACGGCAGAGAAGCCCTGAAAGAAGCCAAAAACAAGGCGGACGTCGTGTTCGCCACGAGGCTGCTGCACCACGCGCCCAAGCCCGGCGCTGTCTTGGAGAAGCTCGCGGACCTGTGCAAACCGGAGGGCGCGGTCGTCGTGATCGACTACGCGCGACATGACGACGAGCGCATGCGCGACCAAGCGGACTTGTGGCTCGGCTTCGAGCCCGCGGAGCTGAAGAAGCTCGCGCGCGCCGCAGGGTTCACCGAAGCGCGCACGTCGCCCATCGCGCAACCGTTGACGGGATCAGGGCCCGACGCGCACCTGCCCTGGCAAATCATGGTGGCCACGAAGGCCATTACGAGTGGAAGAAACAAGGAGAGACATCATGGCTGACGGTTCATCGTTCGTTGCTGGCAAGTACAAGGTCGCTGACATCACGCTCGCCGACTGGGGTCGCAAAGAGATCACGATCGCAGAGTCCGAGATGCCCGGTCTCATGGCGCTCCGCGCGGAGTACGGCGTGAGCAAACCGCTCAAGGGCGCGCGCATCGCGGGTTGCTTGCACATGACGACGCAGACAGCCGTGCTCATCGAGACACTGCTCGTGCTCGGCGCAGAGGTCACGTGGTCCTCGTGCAACATCTATTCGACGCAGGATCAAGCCGCCGCGGCGATCGCGAAGGCTGGCATCCCGGTGTTCGCGTGGAAGGGCGAGAGCGAGAAAGAGTACGACGAGTGCATCGAGATGCAGCTCAAGGCGTTCCCCTCGGGCAAGGGTCCGAACATGATCTTGGACGACGGCGGCGATCTCACGATCATCGCGCACGAGCGTCACCCGGAGCTGTTCGAAGGTCCGGACGGCATCAAAGGCATCAGCGAAGAGACGACCACGGGCGTTCACCGCCTCTACGACATGTTCAAGAACGGCAAGCTCAAGGTGCCGGCGATCAACGTCAACGACTCGGTCACCAAGAGCAAGTTCGACAACCTCTACGGTTGCCGCGAGTCGCTCGGCGACGGGCTCAAGCGCGCCACGGGCGTGATGTTCGCGGGCAAGGTCGCGATCGTCGCAGGCTACGGCGACGTGGGCAAAGGCTGCGCGCAATCACTCCGCGGACTCGGCGCGCGCGTCATCATCACGGAGGTCGACCCCATCAACGCGCTGCAAGCGTCGATGGAAGGTTACGAGGTCACCACGATGGAAGAGGCTGCTCCGAAGGCAGACATCATCGTGACGGCGACGGGCTGCCTCGACATCGTGCGCCCCGAGCACATGAAGGTGATGAAGGATCAGTCCATCATCTGCAACATCGGTCACTTCGACTGCGAGATCGACGTCGCGTGGCTCGAGAAGAACACCAAAGAGGTGAGCATCAAGCCGCAAGTCGATCAGTTCGTGTTCCCGGATGGCAAGCGCCTCACGGTGCTCGCGCGCGGACGCCTCGTGAACCTGGGCTGCGCGAACGGCCACCCTTCGTTCGTGATGAGCACGAGCTTCTCCAACCAAGTCCTCGCGCAGATCGCGCTCTGGACCGAGAAGTTCCCGCTCGGCGTGCACGTCCTGCCGAAGAAGCTCGACGAGAAGGTCGCCGCGCTCCACCTCGGCAAGCTGGGCGTCAAGCTCACCAAGCTGACTGACGCGCAAGCGAAGTACCTCGGCGTCTCGAAGGAAGGCCCCTTCAAGCCCGAGCATTACCGCTACTAGTCGGTATTCGATAATCGATAATCGAGTCACGAAAGCCCGCCGCCTCCACTGTCATCCTGAGGTCGCGCAGCGGCCGAAGGACCCCACATGTACGACGCTTCGATCTGCCCATGGGATCCTTCGGCCGCGGCGGCCTCAGGATGACAGCAAGGCCGGGTTCCGCGAGGGATCCGGCCTTTCGCTTGATCTTACCTTCGCAGAGAAGTTCGTAGTCTTTGCTCAAGGCAAATACGATGATCACATGAAGCTCCGCCACGCCGTGATCGCTGTCATCGCCGTGCTCGGAGCGCCCAGCATCGGGTGGGCTCTCCCGCCTGCGCTCGAGGTCCAGCAGGTCGCGGCCACGGGGTCGATGCCCAAAGGCGCGACGCTCTCCCCGGACGGCAAGCGTTACTACGTGACGAATTTCGGTCAGCGAGACGCGCGCAACATCAGCGTCTTCGATTCCTCCAGCCTCACGCTCATCGACACGATCAACGTACCGGGCACTGTCGTGGAGACGGTGCTCTCGAAGAACGGCGCGACGCTCTATGCGTCGAACTTCGCCCGACACAGCGTTCAAGTGATCGACGTCGCCACCAAGACCGTGAAGGCCGAAGTCTCGACAGGGACACACCCGAAGATCCTCGTGCTCTCACCAGATCAGAAATGGCTCTTCGCCGCGAACTGGGCTGGCAACTCCGTCACGCAGATCGACGTCGCGACCATGCAGTCCGTACGCACTCTGCCCGTGGGCGTTCACCCGCGCGGCACTGTGATGACTTCTTCCGGCAAGCTCTTCGTCGCGAACTTCGACGGCGCATCGATCGACGTCTTCGAGGGCAGCGACTTCAGTCGGCACCACCGCTTCGCCACATGCATGATCCCGCGGCATTTAGCCCTATCCCCAGATGACAAGACGCTCTACGTCTCCTGCTTTCATGACTCGACCATCCACGCGATCGACGTCGCGACAGAGACGATCTTGCATCGCGTCGCGATCGGCAACTCGCCCAAGAGCATCGAGGTGAGCCGCGATGGCCGGTACGTGTGGTCCGCCGATTTCGGCAAAGAGACGAACAGCGTGTCGGTCGTGGACACCACCGACTGGACGGCGCGCGTCTTCACCGTGCCGGGGATGGATCGCGGCAGCGGCATCGCCGTCGCGCCGGACGGCAAGCACGCCGCGGTCACCGGCTGGTGGGACAACCATGTCTACCTCGTAGGCTTCGCTGGAACAGGCGGAAACCCACGCGCGGCCACGCAGCGCATCCAAGAGTGGATCAACCTGCCCAAGCACGACGCCGCCCCGCACTAGGTTGACGATCAGTCCGAGCCCGCATCGCAAGCAGATGCGTCGAGATCGCGTATCGGGTTGGTGAAAGACACACACGACGAGCGAGTGGCGATGTTGCCGTCGCAGCCGCACGCGTGGATCAGCGCGCCTGGACACGTCGCTTCCACATCTACTTTGTGACACTGGCCTTGAGCGCCGCAGGTCTCCGTGCCGGCCCAATAGCAGAGATATCCCGTGCGGCAGTCCGTGCTCGTCGAACATGTTTGTCCATCGGAGAGCGCACAGTGCACACACGCGACCAGCGTGAAGAACGCGAGAGACCTGGTCACGAGAGACAAACCTGATTACTCCTTAGGGATGCGCAGCATCGTATTGGTGGGTTTCGTTTTGTGTGCGTGCACCAAGGCCTCGACGACTTTGCCGCAGGATTTTGCGGGATCCTACACGCACACGACGACGACGCAATTCGGTCCGATCTCGCAGGACGTCATCGTCGAGCTCACGGTCTCGACGAGCGGGATGAGCGTCAGGTCTCCGTCCTCGGGGATGCCAAAGCTGCAAGGCGGAATTCAAATGCCTTTGGGTGGTGGCAATCCCATGAACCTCTCCATGGGCACGGCGGATTCGACGAGCGACATCTTCACAGAGGTCACGTGCGCCGGCGCGAACTGTCGGTTCAAGACCAAGCAGAAGTGTGACGGGTCGATCGACAAGAACGCAGACGGATCCTTGACGGTGATCGCCAACGGCGCGTGCACCGATTGGTCGGGGAGTTGGAAGCGCGGCACGTAACCTTCTAGTGTTGCTCTCATGGCGGAAGCCAAAGAGCAGGTCGTCCTCGAGGTGTGCGGGCAGCAGGTGACCGTCACCAACCCGAACAAGATTTATTTCCCCGAGCCGAAGTACACGAAGATCGAGGTCGTTCGATATTTCATGTCCGTGGCGGACGGCGCCGTGCGCGGAGTGCGCGATCGTCCGATGGCGCTCAAGCGTTACGTCAACGGCGCGTCGCGTCCTGCGTTCTTCCAAAAGCGCGCGCCTGAGAAGCGGCCTTCGTTCGTCAAGACGGCGACGCTGAGCTTTCCGTCGGGTCGCACCGCGGACGAGATCGTCGTGTCCGATGCATCACAGCTCGCGTGGATAGCGAATCTGGGCTGCCTCGATCTCAACCCGCACCCGACACGCGCGAGCGATCTCGATCACCCGGACGAGCTTCGCGTCGATCTCGATCCGGGGCCTGGAATTGGCTGGAAACAGATCGTTGACGTGGCAATTGTCGTCAATCAGGTCTTGACCGACTTGGGATTGATCGGTTGGCCGAAGACGAGCGGCTCGCGCGGCATTCACGTCTACGTGCGAGTGTTCCCGCGCTGGAGCTTCAACGACATCCGCAGGGCTGCGCTGGCCATCGCGCGCGAGGTCGAGCTACGCGCGCCGACGATCGCCACGAGCAAGTGGTGGAAGGAGGAGCGACACGGGGTGTTCCTCGACTACAACCAGAACGCGAAGGACCGCACGGTCGCGAGCGCGTATTCCGTTCGGCCCACCAAAGACGCCCGCGTGTCGATGCCGCTCACTTGGGAGCAATTGGCCATTTGCGATCCTGCGGAGTTCACGCTCGGCACTGTGCCCAAGATCTTCGCCGAGCGCGGAGACGCACACCGCGCCATCGACGACGCGCCCGCGACGCTCGACACGCTGCTGGAGCTCTCTGCCAAGCACGAGCGCGATGGACAAGGCGACGCACCATGGCCACCGCACTATGCCAAGCAAGCTGGAGAGCCGAAGCGCGTGGCGCCATCGCGCGCGAAGAAGCCCGTCGACAAACCGCCAGGGAAGACCGCAGCGCGACGCGCGAAGCACCCGCTGATCGTGATCTCGAAATCGCCGGGAAAAGAGGCTGCTTTGGCGGGTCTCGAGCGTTGGAAGACGAAGCACCCGGAGGCAGCCAAGCACCTGATCCCCGATGACGTGCTCGTGGACGCGATGCGTGGTCGTCACATGACTTGGACGCGCGTGCGAGTGAACCTGCGCAACGTGCCGGTCGAGAGTCGACCGAAGGAAGAGACTCCGGATCCCGACTACGACCCGATCGTCGAGTGGCGCAAGCCCGAGTGAGGGGAACCTCAGGCGCCGAAGATCTTGCCGATCTCGATCGCGGCAGTGACCTCGAGCTGAGCGTAAGTGCAATCCTTCGGGGCCTTGTCGGGGCGCCATCGCTTCAAGTGTGTGGCGTGACGGAAGCGCTTGCCTTGCATGTGATCGAACGCGACCTCGCATACGCGCTCGCATCGCAGCGGCTCCCACGAGAGATCTTTTCCGCGGCTCCACCGGCTCTGTCCGCCGGGCCTTCGTTGAGGTGTCGCCTCTCCTTCTCCTTCGGCGGGGAGAGTCTCCGCGGGAGGAACGAATCTGCCCCACGGGTGTGACTCGCGCGCGCCCTCTCGGAGCGGTTGGAGATCACGGGCGAGCTGCTCGCGCACCTCTCGCTTGAAGGAGGCGCAGATGCCGACGTGGTGGAGTGAGCCTTCGGTGTCGAACAAGCCGAGCAGCAGCGAGCCGACGAGCTGGTCACGAAACCCCTTGAACCAGCGAAAACCAGCCACCACGCAGTCGACCGTGCGCGCGTGCTTCACCTTGATCATGGTGCGCTTGCCCGGCGAATAGAGCAGATCCTCGGCTTTGGCGACGACGCCGTCGAGACCAGCGCCCTCGAACCGAGTGAACCAGTCGACCGCGGTCGCGCGATCACGAGTGGCAGGTGTGAGCACGACGGGCGCCTTGCAGTTCGCGAGCGCCGCTTCGAGTCGAGTGCGACGCTCTCTCTGAGGAGTGTTGCGCAAATCTTCGTCGCCGATCGCGAGCATGTCGAACGCGACATAAGACGCTGGCGTGGTCTCGGAGAGCATCTTCACGCGCGACTCCGCGGGGTGGATGCGCAGCAGCAGCGACTCGAAGTCCAGCTTGCCCGAGGTGGCGATCACGATCTCTCCGTCGAGCACGCAGCGCTCGGGGAGGCTGTTTTTCAGGGGTCCGAGGAGCTCCGGGAAGTAGCGCTGTAGCGGCTTGAGATCGCGACTCTGGATGAAGATGTCGTCGCCGTCACGGAACACCATCGCGCGAAAGCCATCCCACTTGGGCTCGAAGATCCAATGATCGCCAAGAGGCACGTCGTTCGTGAGCTTGGCGAGCATCGGCTCGACAGGAGGCCGGAAGGGCAAGGGCATGGGGCAACGTCATAACGCATCTTTGGCCCACAAGCGCGCGAGCTCGAGCGTGCGCGCGTTCTCTGGGAGGCGCTCGAGGAGCCTCGCCGCCGCCGCTTGGATCACGGCGCGCGCCTCCTCAGTCTCCTCGACTGTGCCTCGAGCGACGGACCGACCAGCGTCGCAGCGGTTGCGTCGACGACGACCGGCGCATCGAGACGCACCCTCGGAGGTCATCACCTTGAGCGCGACCGGAGCGCTCGTCTCGCGATCGATCGCGCGATACACGTCGCCGCTACGTGGAATCAGGACGCATCTGTCGGCAGGCGAGCGATAGGCCGAGCACGTCCCTGAGCGCATAGGCCTCCTGCTCGGACATCGTCGGACACGTTTCGTCGCTCAGGACCATCATGGTAGTCTCACGACTATGTTGGGCCGCGTGCTCGCCAAAGTCGCTGTCGCTCTGCTCTCGTCGTCTGTGGTCGCGTGCTCGTGGCTGACACGGCTAGATGACCTGGTACCTACCGAGGCCAGCTCCGACGCAGGCAACTCGTTTGACGCCTTGGAGGCCCCCGACGTGTTCGTGGACTCGCCGGTGTGCGCGGCAGACACCAAGAACGATCCCAACAATTGTGGGACCTGCGGTCATGATTGTTGTGGAGGCGCCTGCACCGACGGGATCTGCCAACCGCGCGTGCTCGCTTCTCAGCAGAGTGATCCTTCGTTTCTCATCGCGGACGACTCGTACGTATACTGGTTGATCGACAGTCGCACGCTCGGTCCGCAGCCATTCCCGCCGTCGGTCACGTTGATACGACGCGCAGACCTCGGCAAAGGCTCGATCTCCGACTTCGCGACGAACCGTCCGATCATCCGCTCGAGCGGCGTCCAGACCGACGGAACCAGCATCTTTTGGACCGAGTTCAATCTCTCCGCCAAGCCTCCATTTCAGATCGTACAAGCGAAGAAGAGCTCATTTGTCACGGACGCCGGCGCCACGTTGCAGTCGTTTCCGCTGTTCGACCCAAACGCGATGGCTGGCTCCTTCAATGGGTACATCGTCGGACAGCAATGGGCATATTGGTTTGCGGCCGGCGCGCCCGAGTGCAACAGCGGGAATTTTGCGACTTGCCTATACCGCGCGCCGATATCGGATTTGTCGATGAGACAAATAGTGTTTCCAAAGGGACTCCCAGCGAACGGCGCTCTCGCCGTGGACAGCGCCTACCTGTATTTTGGAACGCAGACCGGCATCGATCGTCTAGGTACCACTGGTGACGCGGGCATCGAGCCCATCAGCGACTCCCTCAAGAAATCAGCCGGACTCGCGGTGTCCCCCGCTCGTGTTTTCTGGACCGAGCCCGCCGCCGGCGCCATCGCTTCTGCTCCAAAAGATCCGACCCTCGACGCGGGCGCTCGCGTGGTGCTCGCCGATCAGCAGAACGGACCGGGTGGCCTCGAGTTTTTCGGACCTGACGTCTATTGGGAGAACCAAGACGGGATCGTACAATGTCCCCAAGCTGGGTGTCCTGCGTCTGGCCCTGCCACTGTCGTCAAAGCGGTAGGCGTTACTAGCTTCGCCATCACTAATAAATGTATCTATTACACCAGTCGCGACGCCCAATCGGTGAACGTGGTGGGCCGATGAAGCTAACGCGAGCTTGGGGTCTGCTCTTCGCGGCGGGGTCGGTGGCCGCCTGCTCGCTGCTGACGTCGTTGAACGCGCTTACACCAACCGACGCGAGCGTCAGCAATGATTCTTCTACGACCGACTCTTCCGTAGCAGACGTCGCCCCCGACTCTTGCAGCGACACTCAATCGAGCTCCGGCAATTGCGGAAGGTGCGGACACGATTGCCTGGGCGGCTCTTGCCTGAAGGGGAGTTGCCAACCCATCACGCTCGCGACGCAGCAAGTGGGGCTCGGAGAGATCGCTCAAGATGACGTCAACGTATATTGGCTCATTTCCGGCGGCAAAATCATGCGCGCGTCCAAGCAAGCGAGCGACGCAGGCGCCTCGCAGGTTGGCTCTGCGGGTGTCGTCGGAGGCCAACACATCACCGCTCTCGCGCCTGCGGTGTTCGTCGCGGTGAACAGCGGCAAGTCGACTTTGTTCGGCATCGACGGTGGTGAGCCTGCGAGCGGCGCAGCACCTACTTTGATGGCGACGTTTCCAAATAGTATGACCTCCCGACTCTTCGTGGACGGTACACACTTTTATCGTTACGACCAAGTCTCACAGTTGTTGTTCGCTTCCGCGCGCGATGGCTCCAACGCAGTAACCATATGGGACGCAGGCGCTGGCGGGATGATGGGCAGTCCTCCCGTCACCATCGATGGCGACCAGCTCGTCATGGCCTATCAACAAACCATCTTCGAGGTGCGCGCGGCGGACAAGAACCCCACCGTATTGGGTGTGGTGGGAAACACACCAGGCGCCATCGCCGCTGACAAAGATGGCATCTATTATACTTCTTCTGGTGCGGCGGCCGTATATTCCATACCTCGTGGGGGTGTAGAGGCAGGCTCGCCCAACCCACCCATCGACAATGGTGGTTACAGCAATCCGCGGTTGATCTCTGCAGGCGGCGGTCATTTGGCTTGGGTCTCGGACAACGGCAATACGGTCGAGATTCATGGTTGTCTCGCTGCCGACTGCTCGATGAGCAAGCAGGCCCTCGTCGCGAGCGGGCCCTCCGTGGCTGCGATCGCGGTAGACGCGCGCGCCGTTTATTGGACCGACCCCAATCGAGCCAGCGTCTACATGGTCGCGTGGTGAAGCCATACGCGTGCCCATCATTGGATCGCACCGACCGCACCCGTGCGAGACAACGTCAAATGGGTGTTCGCCAGTGACCTGACTATTGTTGGCAGACTCCCATGATGACTCCTGACAGTGCACCAGGTCCCTGCGTGACTGTAACCGGCGCGCACCATTGATTGGGTGGACACTCGCTATTGGTCGTGCAGAGCTGCGCCGTGTCCTGACTGCAGTCTTGTTTGCAAATACCACCGAAGTCAGTGGGAGACGGCTTTGCCGAGAGCGCGATGGTTCCGCCCGAGCACATCTTGCCGGTTGGTGGGCTTACTTTTAGTACGCTCTGCGTGAGGCAGCATGCGGGGTTCGGCTTAGAGCATTGCGAGCTTGCGCCGCAGGTCCAGACTTGCCACCCACCGCACGCCGAACAAGCCGACGCCATGCTGAATGGATCGAAGCACGTCTGACCCGTGTTGCACTTGGTGAAAGCTGCATTGAGTGTGATGTTGCAGTTGGGCAGCCCGGAGTCGGGCCCTGAGTCGTTGATGGATGTGTCTGTCCCACTCGCTTGGTCGACGAAGGAAGTGTCTTGCACGGATCCATCCGCTCCGCCCGGCCTGCAAACGCCGACACCATTGACGAGCACGCACGTGAGACCCGAGTTGCACGTGCCATTCGTGAAGCAACCTCCACCGTCCGACCCAATGGCCGCGGAGTTCACCGGCGTTGGAGCGTCACCGATACACGCACTCATCAACGCCGCGGCCGTCGCGAAGGTGATCACAGCAAAGCTCGAGAAACGCATATGGGGAACCTACTACAAACCGGCACGCGCGCCTATTTGGCACACTCCTCTACGGTTTGTCCGCGAAGAAGAGCTGATACGCGGCCGAACCGCCGTTTCGTGTCGAGTCAAAGTAAAGTCGACACCCATTGCGCGAGACCCATGTTGGCCTCTCGCCTTTCACGTTCAATTCACTGACTGCCGCGAACTGCGTGTAAGGCGCGTTTGTCGCAGTCCGCTTCGCGAACCAAAGCTCGGTGCCGCCGCTGGTGACCTTGGTGTAGTAGAGGCCGAGATCGTCCGCCGTTGGAACCGGCGCCGTCGGTCCGAACATGGAATCGAGCTCCGTGATCACGCTCGGTGTTGCGAACGCATTGGACGCGAGCGCGCGGTAGATGTGGTTCGGGGACTCACGCGCAAAGTATAGGGCGGTGCCGTCGACCGTGATGTTGGGGCTTACGTCGACCCCAGGGGTGTTCACTGCGCTGAGAGCCTGCGCCGCGGGGAACGCCGTGTCGCTCACGTTGCCGCGTGTCGTTCGGTAGATGCCATAATTGCCAGCAACGCTCTGATGATAGTAGAGCGTAAGGCCGTCCCCGCTGAGGCTGACGCCGCGTTGATCGTTGGTGTCGTTGAGCGTGGTCAGCGGCACAGGCGCAAGAAACGGCGCGTTGCGGTCTGTGCGCTTCGCAATGAACAGATCGAAATCGGCCGAGCCCGTCAGATGGTTCGTCGCGAAAATGATCTGAAGCTCGTCGCTCGTCAGCGCAGCTTCTCCTACGTCGACCTTTCCGCCATCCGAGGCGGTCGTAGCAATCCCCAGGACCAGCGTCGCCGCGCCGAATGCCTTCGTGAGATCGCACATCGCCGTGTTTGCGTCCGCCGCATCCGCGCCTGAAGAAGTGTCGGCTACGGACGTGTCGGCCTTGGATGAGTCGGGTGCCGTCCCCGAGTCGTTCATCGGTTGGGAAGCTTGGTCGCCAACACACCCGGCCGCAGCTGACGCAGCAACCACAAACGAACCCGCGCAAAGAAAGTAGAACCTCATACCAGAGAGACTCACGCTCCGCCTCGATCCGCAGACCTCGCTCCAGCGGCTTGGTTGACTGAGGATATCCGACCCCAAGGTCTTCACGTCACGTGGAGCTGACAGCGGGTCCTGCTGTCGCTCATTCATTGGATTGTAACTTGGAAGACGCATACGATCTCGTGATGCGACGTTCCATCTTCATCGCGCTGTGGTGTTGTGGGGCACCGCAGGTGTCGCCGCCGGTGACGCTCGTGCCCATCGCCGTCGCTCCATCGATCGTGGACGCCTCGACCCGCGATGAGATTGGCGCGGTTCCTGTCGACTCACCAGACACGAGCGTGCCCGCTACCGTCGAGCTCAAACCAGTCGAGAGCACAACGCCTGCTGTGTTTGGTCAATCGCTCGAGCCGGGCAACTATGTGTTTCCGGATGGGCTGACTCTACGAGTCGAACAGACCGCCAACTGCGACTTCGACACGTCAGTGCCCTGTTATGGGGGAACCTACCGCGCGCGCGCGATGCTCGGAAAAAAGGCCGCGACGGTGGAGTGGAGCACTCGAGCGACCAAAATACTCAACTACAAAATCGAGCTCGCCAACTTCCATTTCACAGTGCGCAAGTGAGCGTGCGCACCATCCTCCTCTGCGTCGCGCTCGCCGCTTGTCACGCGACGACCGCTGATCC
This sequence comes from Myxococcales bacterium, assembly GCA_025362165.1. Taxonomy (GTDB): domain Bacteria; phylum Myxococcota_A; class Polyangia; order Polyangiales; family Polyangiaceae; genus JANYHY01. The sequence continues at coordinate 12,874 of JANYHY010000761.1, forward strand.
GCCGCAAACTGCAGGTCTTCCATCGCCGCCAGACGCATCCATCGCAGACGCGGCATCACCAACAGCGATCTTTCATCTCTCGCAAATCGACGAAACGAATCTCTCACTGTTGCCCAACGGCTCTTTCGTCTGGCAGATCTTCGGCTGCGATTTCTCGGGTGGCGGAGATGGACATTGGATCACCGTGGCGCCAGGGCATTTCCAGCTCTTACCCTCCAAGGGCAAGACATTCGTATGGCCTGGTCAAGGAGGAGTTGGCGGCGTCACGTCCGTCGACGTAGAGACAACACCCACCGGCGAGCTCCACACGCACACGGTCGCCGTAACAGGTCCGCTCGATCAGAGTTGGAAGCCAGGTCGCGTATGTGCAGTCTGCGGTGGCGGCTTGGGACCCTCACGCTCCCCAGTCCTCTGCAACAGACCGTTTCCGTGAGCAGAAGCGTTCTTTAGCTACGGCGCGGTCGTTCGTCACGTGCCTGGGATGCCGCAGGCCTTGTCCTCGTGGGACATCACGCAGCAGGTGTTCTTGCCGCTGCAGTCGCTGTCCTTCGTGCAGGCCTGACGGCACTCGAACCAGTTATCGTCCTTTCCGCTCATCGGGATCATGAGCCACCCCGCTGGACACTTGCCGATCGGGCGGCCCTTGTCGTCCTGTTCGAGGCGGATCATGTCGCTGCTCTTGCCCGCCGCGGGGGCAATGGTGGCCGGCGCTTGACACGTCTTGATCTTGCCGAGATCCGGGTCGACATGGGGTGAGTCCTGGCAGGTCTTCGGATCGTCGCAGTCGTCGTTGGTCTCGCACCAGTCCACGCAGATGCCCTTGGTCGTTCGGGTCCAGCCTTCGGGGCAGCCCTTGGCTACAGGCTGTTTCACGGACGGGTGCTTGACGGACTCGCTCGCTGAGGGCGTCGCCGTTGCAGGAGCGCTGGCCACGGCGGTGGCTGTGACTGATGGCGTCGATACGGCCGCGTCCGCCGAGCCACTGTCCGAGCTTCCTTTGCACGCAAGGATGGCTAGCAACACCACAACGCTGGTCGCCCCAGTCGCACAGGCGTCGCTCGACCACAACGTCTTCCACATGCCGACGACCTTACACGGGAACTAAGCGAGAGATGCGTCTAACGTAGTGGTCGTTCTCGAAGAAGAAGTTCCTCTCGTGGTTTAGCGCTCAATCGGCGCAAGGTGTACGTCCACGATGCGGCCCATTCGTGATGGCATGCCTCGCGCGTCGCTGATGAGGAGCGTCGCGTGCTCGCCCTCATAGGAGCCGTCGCGCGTTGGTGCGCTAGAGGCGTAATGCAAATCAATCGTGACGACACCAAAGGCAGACAGTGGCCTAAGTTCGCTCGAGGCACATCGCTGGAATGGCGCCTCGTCGGTCCACAGCGACAAGCGAGAAAAGGCCGAGTCCGACGCGTCGATACGACCATCTTGATTGTCGTCCAATCGAGCGAGTTTTTCGAAGCCGTTTGCGGACGAGCCGTCTGCGCCGAAGAGTTCGCTCTGGTCGTCGACGCAGTCGTTTCCGTTTTGATCAAGCGCGAGCCACGGAGTCTTGGGCGACACCCACTCGGTGCGAGAGTTCAGGCCAATGGGAAATCGTCGCGCATCGTCTGGACGCGTGAACTCGATTGGAGAGTTTGTGAACGCCACGACGAGAGGCGTATTGCAGCTGGCCCTGCTCCACTGATGACTATCGTCATTGGCCAATACACAATATTGATAAGGGCCTCCGCCGTGCCCCGATAGTCCACCGGGGGTGCACTCACGCTCTTGTCCCAACGTGCATTCGCCCGGGACCCTCACGCGCCGCTCGACCTCTTGAGTCGTCGCGAACGCAAGCATGGAACCTGGCAATTCGTTGGGCGCGACGACGCGGTCCGTCGGCTCAGGTCCAATCTCGACGTCTCGCGACGCGCACGACAACACAATCGCCAGAGCCAGCGTCCTCATGCCTCTCAGTCGCGTCGAAGCCGCGGACTGTGACAGCGATTTGGAGCTAGACGCAATGCCCCGCGCGCGCAAACCCCTTTTAGACTGAAGTAGTGCATGCGTGGGCGCGCGCGATCACCTCGCCATAGAGCAATGTCGGCAGTCGGCGCACGCCCGTAGCGAAATGCGCCTTCCCGATCGCAAAGCGGAACAGAGCATTGCCATATGACGTTTGCGACAGACCCCGTTTGATCGCGCCATCGCTCAAAATCCTCGAGAGCGGCCTCGGGGCTCTTGTAGAAAGCGAACGCGACCGGCGCGTTGCGGCCCAGGTATTGGTAGAGCTTCGACAGCGCGCTCTCGGCTCCGTCGCGATCGATAGGCTTGGTCCGCGCCACGACCTTCCGCCACTTCGCGATGATTCGAAGAATCGCCTGATCATAGTCGGGCAACGCCTCACGTTCTGTCATCGCACCGCGGGATGCTACTCGCTGCCCCGAAAAAATGGCGCATCGGATCGGCGCGGCCCAGCACATGCGTTCCTTCTTTGATGCATCTACCAGCGCAGCTGGATGAGCGCCGAGCAATGAGCCACGCTTCTTCAGGCGCGCCGCTCGCGGCCTTGAACCTGCTTCGGCGCGGCGGTAAAGCATCACGCGTGACCCGCGTTCAAAAGATCCAGAAGGCCGTCGCGCGCTGTGTTTCTGCGGAGCTCCCGCGCGGGTCCGAGCAGGAGGCCGATGCGCTCTGGGACGTGCTGGCCGATCCGGGTGAATGGACTCCAGAGATGTTCGGCGCGCTCGAGGCGCTTGCCGGGTTGGACGGCCCACGCACCGAAACTGGCGTCGTCAAGTTCACGCGGCCAACGGTCTTGCTCGGCGATCTCGTGGTCGACGGCGACATCGAGTGCATGACCCACACGCTCGTCGCAGGCAACGTGAGCTGCACGGGTTATCTCATCTCCGGAATCCACGCCGGAGCGATGGACGACGCCGGACGCGAGGCGCTCCTGAAATACATCCTGCGGCCCGCGGATTGTCCTCGGTTCGATCCGGCGACCTTCATCCGAGTTGCGATCAGGGGCTGCGCTTCTTCGACAGTAGAGTTGTCGCGTGAACACGAGCAGAGCGTGCTCATCGACGCCGCACGCGGCAGCTCGTAGCCTCATTGCGTGAGAGATCGTCCACGCCTTCCGCCGGGTCTCTATGACGCTCCGCTCTCGCGTGCTCGTCTCGAAGCGCTGACCGCGCTCGCTCCGGAGTTGCGCGTCATCGGCGCGATGGACCTCGAGCATGTCCCGACGGCGCTCGGTCGCATGCTCCATACACTCATCGTCAGCGCGCTCAGTTCGCTTCGCTCTGACGAAAACGCGGACGCTCAGTTGGTCCTGGCGAACCGCATCATCGAGTTGCTCCAGCACGAAGCACCCAAAGCTGGTGTCGACGCTTCGGACAACGTCGATCCTCCAGCGCGACTGCTTCGCGCAGTCCTCGCGCCATCGTCTGGGCCTGCGAAGCCAACGGAGCCGGAGCGGCCGGCGATCTCGCTGTCGTTGAGCGAGCTGCTCGTCAATGGTCCGCACGATCTGAGCATTGGGCCGGAGGTTCGCAAAGAGCTCGCGTCTGCGGACCACGTGGACTTGCTCTGTTCGTTCCTCAAGTGGAGCGGACTGAGGCTCATCGAAGAAGAGCTTCGCTCACTCTGCAGACGAGGTGGCGCTCTACGCGTCCTGACCACGGCTTACATGAACGCGACCGAGCGCAGAGCCCTCGATGCTTTGGCCGAGATGGGCGCGAACGTGAAGGTCTCGTACGACACCGAGCGCACGCGGCTGCACGCCAAGGCTTGGCTCTTTCATCGCGCGACCGGATTTTCGACGGGCTACGTAGGCTCCTCGAACCTCTCGGCCGCCGCGATGCTCGATGGTACGGAGTGGAACGTTCGGCTGTCGGCGATCGACAACGGCGCCATCCTCTCCAAGTTCTCGGCGACCTTCGAACAGTACTGGCAGGACCCAACCTTCAGACCGTTCGACGCGACTGAGTTCGACGAAGCGACCGCGCGCTCACGACGGGCCGCGCTCGCCCCGTATCTGATCCTCGACATTCAGCCCCGCGAACACCAACGGGAGATGTTGGAAGACCTCGCGAGCGAACGCGCGCACGGCCACTTTCGCAACCTCGTCGTCGCGGCGACTGGGACGGGAAAGACCATCGTCGCGGCCCTCGACTACAAGCGAATCAAGGCGGAGTGGCCGCGTGCGCGACTGCTGTTTGTCGCCCATCGGCGTGAGATATTGGATCAGAGCATCACCACTTTTCGTGTCGCGCTGCGCGATGGCGCGTTTGGCGAATCGTTGGTGGCGGGCGAACGTCCCGATCGCTGGGAGCACGTCTTCGCGAGCGTGCAATCACTTCACGCAGCGGAGCTGGAGAAGATCCCATCCGACTACTTCGATGTCGTGATCGTCGACGAGTTTCATCACGCGGCCGCACCGACCTACGAACGACTCCTCCAACATCTCAAGCCACGCATATTGCTAGCGCTCACTGCGACGCCCGAGCGCACGGACGGCGCGAGCGTGCTCGGATGGTTCGACGGCCGCATCGCCTCCGAGCTGCGCCTCTGGAAGGCGCTGGATGATGGCCTGCTGTCGCCGTTCCAGTACTTCGGTATTGGTGGAGGGCCTAACCTTACAGATGTGAAGTGGTCTCGTGGACGCTACGACGTCGCGTCCCTCAGCAACGTGTACACGGCGGACCACTTCTTCGCGTTGCGTGTCATTCAAGAGGTCCAAAAAAAGGTCCGTGATGTCTCGAAGATTCGAGCCTTGGGTTTCTGTGTGGATGTCGCGCACGCGGAGTTCATGGCTGCGGCCTTCACGCGCGCAGGGATTTCTGCCGCTGCGGTGAGCGCCGAAACCAAAGCGAGCGAGCGTGCTGCGCGACTCGCCGAGCTGCGCAATGGCGAGCTTCGGTGCCTCTTCAGCGTTGACCTCTTCAACGAGGGCGTGGACCTGCCCGACGTCGATACGGTCTTGTTCCTTCGACCGACCGAGAGCGCCACGGTGTTTCTGCAACAACTGGGACGCGGGTTGCGCCGCGCAGATACCAAAGAGTGTCTAACGGTCCTCGACTTCATCGGCGACGCACACCGACGCTTTCGTTTCGACCTTCGCTACCGCGCGATCGTGGGCGGTACGCGTCGCAGCATTCAGCGGGAGATCGAGCACGGCTTCCCATCACTCCCCAGCGGCTGCGTGATCCAGCTCGACAAACAGGCCTCACGCGCTGTGCTCGAGAACGTCCGCGCGCAGCTTGGGTCAGGCTTTCGTGGACTCGTCGATGACTTGCGTGGGCTGGTTCAGCGCGTCGGTCGCGTCGACCTCGCGACCTTCTTGCGCGAAGCGAACGTCGACTTGGAGGATCTCTATTCCAACGGTCGCTGCTGGACTGCGTTGAGGCGTGCCGCAGGCATCGAGATGCGTGAGGCAGGACCTGGCGACGAGTCGATCGAGCGCGGTCTGTCACGCATGCTCCACCTGGACGACTCACTCCGCCTCGACGGCATTCGAGCTTTTCTCGCGCACGATGTCCCTCCG
>JANYHY010000394.1 GCA_025362165.1 Myxococcales bacterium
ATCGGCGCCGGTTTGAAGGACGCGCCCGGGTTCACGAAGACACGCACGAGCGCGTCGCGGTTGGCCACGAGGGTCAGAGAGAGCGGCGTCGACGAGCCTGCGATCAAGCGATTGCCCGGCTGCCCGTTGTCTGCGAGCGGCACCTTGATCACTTGATAGCCAGCCACCGACGCGATCGAGATGTTCTGCGCGAGCGGCGTCGAGAGCGCCGCGAGGTTGGTGGACGCGGGATCATCCGCGGGGAAGCCCGAGCCGTCGATGCCGTTGCTGGTGTTGTTGTTGCTCGAACTCGATGAGCCGCACGCGAGCGCGCCGCCGATCAGCGTCCAACGCCCTGCAAACCTGATGAGCGAGCGCCTCATTCGACTCTCCTTCGTGCTGGTCGTTGCGCCGTCAACCACCGCCGCCGCTGTCCATTTCGGGAGGTGGAGGACCGCCATCGAGCTTGCCGATGCAGCGCTCGATCTTGAAGCACTCGGTCGCATTGTAGAGCGCGCCCGCGCACACGTCTTTGCCGACGACCTTGATGCACTCCTCGTATTCGAGGACCGTCACCGAGTCGCACCCGCCGAGGTACTGCGCGAGACAGGTCGCTTGGCTCGAGAAATTCACCACGACTGATCCGTCGCACTTGGTGACCTTGCCGTAGCCGCCCATCGTCCCCGCGGCCCAATCGCAGAGCTTGGTGCGCTCCTTCTGCGTGAGATCGGGGAGGTAACGATCGTCACCTGCTTCGTGATCACCCGCGTCAATCGGCGCGTACGGCCCGACCGGAGGCGTTGTGTTGGAGGGCGGCGACGATCCGCACGCCGCGATACAGGCCACACACACGCTCGCGCAAAAAGACAAGCCGAAGAAGACTCGCATGCAGGCTCTACAGTTATCAGCGCAAGTTCGGAGGAGCAACGTCACGTTCCGCTATTTCGGGTCGCTGCCCGCGATAGATCGTGCCGCGCACCAAGTCCCACAGCGGCAGCGTCACGTTGAAGTTCCATTTCTGCATCAGCCGAGGATCGTGATGCAGCGCGTGATGACGGCGAAGCTTGCGCACGAGCCACAGGCCGCCGATGAAGCTGTTCGTCGGCAGGTGATACGAGAGGTGCAGCCACTCGTACGAGAGCACGTAGAGCGTGGTGGTCGCCACGAAGAGGCAGGCCGGGTTTCTCTGATGGAAGAACGCGAGCACCGCCGCGATGGGCACCGTCACGGCTAAAATCAAGGTGATTCCGTACGCGGGCACGAGCACGAGCGCGAACTCGCGCGGGCTTCGAATGGCCATGTCGTCGGTCATGTAGACACGGTGATGCACCGGCGTGTGCCGATCGTAGAGTAGCTCGAACGGCTTGGTCCTCTTGTGCAGGACGTGTTTGTGAGCGCGCCACTCCACCGCGTTGCTCAGCATGAAGAGCAGCGGGACGAGGTACCAGTCGAGCGCCGTAGGAGCCTCCAGCAGCGCGAGCGACGACGTGATCGCGAGCACTCCGACGATCGAAGGGACGAAGAAGTGTCGCGCTGGCGAGTAGCTCGCGGGGATCTTCGCGAGGACCTCTTCGCGGAACTGCGCGCGCGTGACCTCCTTGCCGTCTCTTACGAGCACCACGCTTTCGGAGTTGGTGCTCATCCTTATTTGTTCGCTACGACCACGGCCGGCGCGCGTATCGCGACGGTGAGGACCAACGCCGCCCCGGGCAGAGTCTCGCCATCGATCGTGGCGCCATTGGTGACGCGCACGTCTCCGCCGAGACCGCGCGCGACCCTCCGCGCGATCGCCAGCCCGACGCCGACGCCGCCGTGCGCGCGAGTCGGAGAGCCGTCCACCTGCAAGAACGGCTCGAACACGCGCTCGGCGAGGTCCGTGGCGACGCCTGGCCCGCTGTCTCCCACGACGACTCCATAGTGCCCCTCCATCGGGTACACGCCGACGCCGACGCGCCCGCCCTCGGGCGTGAACTTCACAGCGTTGTCGAGGAGCTGACCGATCGCGCGCGCCAAGCGATCCGCGTCGCCGTACGCAGGCAACGGGCCGCGAGGGAACTGCTCCACCAAGCGTATGTGACGGTCCTCTAGCTGCTCGGCGTGACTGGCGATCGCGCGCCGCACGGTGTCGAGGAAATCATAGTCGCGATGGAAGAATTTCATCCGGCCCGTCTCGAGGCCGGTCACGTCGATTAAGTTGTCTAGCGTGCTGCGCAGTCTTCGCACGCAATCATCCATCGCGCGGAGCGCCTTCATTTGAGGCTTGGTGACGTCGCCGAGCTCCTCGTCGATCATCATGCGTAGGTACCCGACGATTGGCGTGAGCGGCGTCGCGAGCTCGTGCGAGATGTTGCGGTAGAACTCCGTGCGCAGGCGATCGAGATCACGCAGGCGATCGTTCGCGGACGACAACTCCGCGACCTTCTCCTCTAGGTGCACCACGATGCGGCCGCTCTGCGCGCGCAGGCGCTCCCCGGTCGCGTCGGGTGACGAAGTGAACGGCTCGCGGTGCCCAATCAAGAAGCGCTTCACGACGCTGGCGAACGTGCGCGCGTCGATCGGCTTCTGCAGAAAGCCGTCGCAGCCCACCGCGAAGCTGGTCTCGCGATCTCCTTCGGCGGTGATCGCGACGATCGGCACGCCGGTGAGCGAGGCTTCACTGCGCAACCGCAGCGTCACTTCATAGCCGTCTAGGCCGGGAATGTTGATATCGACCAGCACGAGATCGGGCCGCTGCGAGATCGCGAGGCGCACGCCCGTCAGCCCGTCGGGCGCGTCGATCACCTCGTGTCCGTCTGCGGTGAGCAGCTTGCGAACGAGCAGGCGATTCTTGGGATCGTCCTCGATGTGTAGGACTCGCGACACGGGGAGGCACCTTAGCAGCCCCGACCGAGTGCGTCTGGACCTCTCCGCCAACGTCGACTAGGTTCTGCCGCGTTCATGGCACACTCACGCTTCGCTCTCTTGTTTTGCGCGTTCGGCATGGCCGCGTGCTCCATGCTCACGGCGCCGCCCGCACCTGAGCCGATTCAAGGCGACACGCCCGTCGCCAGCGCCACGCCGCGCAATGTTCCGCCGCTCGGCAGTCAAGCTGCGTCGCAACTCGCCGTCCAACAGCCTCCGCCGAGCCCGCCGGGCAAGCTCGAGATCACGGACGCGACCGTCGGCAAGGGACCCGAGGTCAAGAACGGCGACACGATCAGCGTGCACTATACAGGCACTCTGAAAGACGGCTCCAAGTTCGACAGCTCTCGCGATCGCAACACACCCTTCGAGTTCCAGGTGGGCGGCCGCGTGATCGACGGCTGGAACAAGGGCGTGATCGGCATGAAAGCGGGCGGCAAGCGCAAGCTCGTCATCCCCTGGCAGATGGCCTACGGGGAAGCCGGCGCGCCACCAAAGATCCCACCGCGGAGCGACCTGCTGTTCGACATCGAGCTCCTGAAAATCCTCCCGCCCAAGCCGCCGCAGTAGAACTGCATGAACGCAGCGAACAAGAGCATCCTCGTCATCGAGGACGATGAAGCCGTTCGGACACTCGTCGCCCGCCAGCTCTCGGCGGAGTACGTGGTCCACCAGGCCGCAGACGCCCAGCAAGCTCTCTCGGTGCTCGCGACGATCAAGGCGCCGAACCTGATCTTGTGCGACGTGATGATGCCTGGAATGACCGGCATCCAGCTCGCCAAGCACTTGAAGGCGCAAGAGGCTTACAAGGCGATCCCGATCGTGTTCTTGACGGCCAAGACCGGCGCGCTCGACGTGATCGAGGGAATCAACGCTGGCGCTCGCCACTACATCACCAAGCCCTTCAACATGAAGGAGCTCCTCGAGAAGGTCGCCAAGGCGATCAAGTGACGGCGCCGTGAGCGACGAAGAATCTTCGCTTCAAGAGAGCGCCAAGACGCGCAACAAGCCCAAGAAGAAAGCTCAGGGGCAAACATCACCCGAGAGCGATTCTTCCGAAAAGAGCCCCGTCCTCTTTCGTTACGCGTGGATCATGGCTGTGGCGACCGGCGTTTTGTACTGGCTCGCGTTCGCGGGGATGAGCAGCTATCAAGGCTGGGACTTTGGTCTCGTCACGCTGGTGGCGTGGGTGCCTCTGCTGCTCGCGCTGCCGAACCAAACACCGAAGCGCGCGTTTTGGCTGGGCGTCCTCGCAGGTGGGACGATGAACGTGCTCGGCTTCTATTGGCTGCTCAACATGCTCCGCGTGTTCAGCGGCTTCCCCACTCCGCTGTGCTTCTTGTTCGTGGTGATCATCTCCACGTATCAGGGAGGGCGCATCGGGTTGATGGGCTGGCTCTATGCTCGCGCGACGCAGCGCGGTTGGCGCCACGAGTGGGTCGTGCTCTGCGCGTTCGCCGCGAGCGAACTCGTGTTTCCCCTGCTCTTTCCCTGGTACTACGCGGCCACGGTCACCAAGCTGCCAGCGCTCGCGCAGGTCGCCGACATCGGCGGACCGATCCTCGTGGGACTCGTTTTGTTGGGCGCGAACTTGGCCGTCGCCGAGCTGTTCTTGGCGCGCTTTCATCGCCGCCCAATGAACCGCCGCGTCGTCGGTGCGGGCTTCGGCGTGCTCGCGCTCTCTGCGTTTTATGGGGTCGTGCGCATCCTGCAGGTCGACGCTGACGCGGTGAAGGGGGAGCCATTGCACATCGGCATCGTGCAAGGCAACATGGGCCTCATCGAGAAGCGCGAGGACAGCGCGGAGGGTCTGCGGCGTCACAAGAGGCTCACCGGAGAGCTCCGACAGAAGGGCGTCGAGCTCGTCGTGTGGAGCGAGTCGAGCGTGACGTTTGGTGTCTCGGAGGACATGTACAAGCCGTTCCTTCGCGACAACGTGAGCGCGCACCTGGGCGTCCCGACGATCTTCGGCGGCGTCATCATCCGCGAGGATCCGAACGATCCGCGCATGGAGCGCTTGTTCAACACCGCGCTCTCGAGCAACAGCAAGGGCGAGATCACGGGCCGCTACGACAAGCACTACCTCCTCGCGTTCGGCGAGTACCTGCCCTTCGGCGACACGTTCCCCATCCTGCACGAGTGGTCCAAGAACAGCGGGCGCTTCAGCCCAGGCGACACCATGGATCCACTTCCGCTCGTCACCAAGACCGGCACGCACAACATCAGCGCGCTCATCTGTTACGAGGACATCCTCCCTGGGTTCACCAACGCGGTCGTCATCCACGCTAACCCTGAGCTGCTCGTCAACATGACCAACGACGCGTGGTTCGGCGACACCAGCGAGCCCTACGAGCACCTCGCGCTCTCCACCTTCCGCGCGATCGAGCACCGCAAGTACCTCGTGCGCAGCACCAACAGCGGAGTGTCCGCGATCGTGGATCCAGTCGGACGCGTGATCGCACACACGCCAACATTCCAAGCGGCCAAGCTTGACGGCATCGTCTACCTCCTCAAGGGCAGCACGATCTACGAGGACATCGGCAACCTGCCCATGCTCGCGCTGACCTTGGCGGCGTTCGTGCTGGCATTCTTGAGGAAAAAAAGTAACTCAACGCCGAAATCGACAGCCTGATCCTTGCGTATTTCAGGCCTAGAACGGATCATTGAATCTCGGGCGGATTCGCTCCGTCCAAGACAGAACCGACAAGGGAGCCTTAGATGAACGCGAAAAAGCTTTTGGCAGGGATGACGTTGGCGAGCATGTGCGGCTTGGTCTTGGCCGCCTCTCAGGGCTGTACGGTGACTGTCGGTCCGGGCTCGGACATCGACAGCGGTCCCTGCGGCATCTTCGGTTGCAAAGATGGCGCAGCGGACACGTCGCCCCCCGTAGACAGCGGCGGTGGCGTCAACAAGTGCAACCAGTGCCTGTTTGGCCAGTGCTCCGGTCAGTGGGCCGTCTGCCAACAGAGCGCGGACTGCATGACGATCTACCAGTGCGCCACGGCGCCCATGTGCGATCAGGCCTGCGTCAACAACTGCTTCAAGGCTTCGCCCATCCCCGGTCAGAAGGCATATTTGTCGCTCGCGAACTGCGACAGCGCAGGTCAATGCGGCTCATGTCAGACCGCGTGCAGCACGCCCCCCTCGCAGTGCACGGTCCCCGACGGCGGCACCGCTCCAGACGCGAGCGTCGTCCAGGACTGCACGACTTGCACGACCAACAAATGCGCGTCTCAAAAGACGGCGTGCGCGGCCAACACCGACTGCGATCAGTACACGCAATGCCTCGCCGTCTGCAAAGACGTGAGCTGCATCAACGCTTGTGGACTGGCGCACGCGCAAGGCAAGACCGACAGCAAAGCTCTCGGTGACTGCACGACGCAACAGTGCAGCAAAGAGTGCGGTCTCTGATCTAGCCTCTGATCCAGGCTGTTACTTGCCGTATCGTGCGATCACGCCCTGTCGAGACACGTTGGGTTGTGGACCGGAGATGAACTCTCCGCCCACTCCCCAATAGTCCGCGCCATTCGAGAGCGACCACGCGCCGTGGAGATCCGAGAACGGCAGCGTGCCGAAGTCGTCTTGCCACGCGCCGTTCACGAGGCGTTGTTTGCTCCCGCCAGTACCGACGACCACCACTTCACCTGGTGACCGACACGACACGCCATTCACGTCGTTGGTGAGCGCTGGTGTGATCGCGCTCCATGTCTTGCCGTTGGACAAGAGGACGTCCCGCCCGCCGACCGCGTAGACCTCAGTGGCGCTGCAGCCGTGGATCGTGAGGATGGTGCCGTGCGCGGGGTTGGTCTCCAAGGCCCACGTGGTCCCCGTTCGATGCCAGATCGTCCCGAGCTCGCCGACGACATAGACGTTGTCTGCGGCGGTGCCCCACGCTTTGAAGAACGTGCGACCCTGCGGGTTTGGGATGGGCGACGGTGTCCATGACGAGCCGTCCCAATGCAACAAGACATCGTTCGGACTCTTCGTGCCCGCGCCTGGTGTGCCGCCAACAGCCCACGCGTCGGTCGGTCCGCTCGCCCAAACGCCGAACAGCGTCGCGGTGGTCCCAGACGTGAACTCCTTGAACGCGGCGCCGTCCCAGTGCGTGATGCGTCCGTTCTCACCGACCATCCACACGTCCGCTGCGCTCACGCCGTAGACCCACCAGTACGTGTCTGATCCGCCTGGATCCAGCCGGTTCCATGCCTTTCCGTCAAAATGCATCACGAGCGACTTGAAGCCTGTGTTCCCGCGTGGCCCGCCCACCGCGTAGAGATCGTTCGGGCTCGATCCCCACATCGACAAGAGCGCGCCGTCCAGGTGCTCGACGACGACCTTCCAGCTCGGCGTCGCGGGCGCGGCGTCCGCCATGACGACCGGCTGTGATGGGCTGCACGCGATCGCGAGGGACAGGCAGAGCGCGCGCTTCATTGGTCGCCTGCATCGAGGTTGCACACTTCACCGAGTTGGTAGTTCGCGTGGCAGATGCACCTGCACTCGGCACCGAGTCCCGGCTCCGAGCAGCGCGGGGTCACGTGGATGGTCTTGGTGAGCGCGCGAGCTTTCGCTCCGTTTGAGTTGTGCTCCTTCAACGTGACCTCGAGCTCGTACTGGGTGTCGAAGACGTTGGTCGCCGACCACTGGTTGGGACACAACGGAATGTTCGAGTAGTTGGAGACGGCAGCGATCAGGCTCTGCGAGGGCGTTCCGCTCGTCCCCCACCCCGTGCCGTCTGGGTTGAGGTTGATGGTGCGCGCGTCCACGCGAACCTGCTTGGTTGATATGTCACGTATCGCGCCGCTCAGTTGCACGGCGCACGGATCGATGTTGGTCGCGCGGACACCGACGAAGATCACGCGCCCACCTTGCGGCGGAAACACGAGCTGAACGTCATCGCCGTCCTTCAAAGATTTGTCGATCGCATCTGCGCCGACCACTCGAAACTCGAAGTCGATGTCACGTGTGCGATCGCCGAGCACTCCTACGCCGCATACGGGAGCCGCGTCTGGCACCGGCGGCGGCGCAGACGGCGACGCGCAGCTCGACATCATCAAAGACAAGACCAGCGCGCGCACGGGATCAGAAGCAGGTCACGTTGTCCTGCTTGGGATAGTAGTAGACGAAGATGTTGCAGTGCTCGTTCTTCTCGACGATCGGGCCGAACGTGTAGCAGCAGTCTTGCTGCGCGGTCGGCGTCATGTACTTCGTCTGGTCCCACGCGTTGAGCGCGTCGCAACCCAAAGAGGGATCAGGCTGCGTCCACTGGTACGAGGCTTTGTACCAAACGCCCCCATTCGCAGCGACCGGCACGTTGAGCGCGGGCGAGTGCGCCATCGGCGGGTTGTCCCACTGCGTCGACTCGTAGAAGCGCGCAGAGTCCGGCGGTGTGGACGTGGAGGTGCCGTCCCACGTGTACATGTCGAAGACTTTTCCACGCGAGTGAAAGTGAGCGTTCGCCCCGATGATCGTGACGGGGCTCGCTGATTTGATCTGGCAAGAGCCCTCGAACGTGGGCGTCGGGTTCTTCGCGCAGATGCGGATCGACTGCTTGGTCGCGAACAGAGTGCCGAGCTGTGCGGTCACTTTCGACTTGTCCATCGTCCAGAAGTTGATGGAGACGGCGCCGCCGCCGGGCGACTGCTGCGACGTCGCGTTGACGAAGTGCGTCTGCAGCATGATCCACTCGTCCGGCAAGAACTCGTTCGCCACGCCGTCCGGGTAGGTCCAGTCGAGATCGCCCGACGTCTGCGTGTTCGCGATCAGCGGCCAGTCAGCCCAGTTCGAGCTCTTGAAGCACTCGCCAGCTCCGTTGAGCCCATGCTGAATCGCGCCTGCGTTCGGGTCGAGGCCCACGACGGTCTTCACTCTGAAGAGGTTCATGTGGTGCGAGCCGACCTTCTGCACTGCTTGGACACGATGGAGCTCGACCGGCGCGTTCGGATCGAGGCCGCCCGCTGCAGCGAGATCGCGCACCTTGAAGAAGTAGCAGTCTTGCACCTCAGTGCTCGCGGCCACGGGGAACTCGCCGGTCTTGAGCTGAAAGCCCTGACCCTGCGGAGGCGCTGCGAGCTGTGACGGATCCGTGATCGGCGGTGTTGGCGCCGGAGTGGTCGTGCATCCGATCCAGACGAGAGAGGCGAAGCCAACGACGGACAAACCACCGCGCAAAGGCAAGGAGCTCATCGGCAGATCATACCGTGTCAGCGCGAGCTTGCCAGAGCCTTCTGGAAGCGCTTGGCGTCCGTGAACATGTCGACGTTTGCGAAGACGTAGGTCACGTCATCATGCTCCGCCTCGGCGGCGAGAGCTGCGAGCTTCTCGATCGCCGGGTCTTCGTAGCGGCTCTTGTGTCCGGCGGGTCCGGGCATTCGGTAATACGCGGCGCGCGCCTTCGACAGGCCTTGCTTGAGCGGATCGCGCGCGGCGACGCCGATGCCTTTCATGATCGCGTCAGCCTCGTCTGCGTCCCATGACAATGGTGGCTCCCACACGACGCGCTCGAACTGCGTCTTGCAGTGAGTCATGAGATCCTTCACGGCGGCTCTGTTGGGGCGTGTGCTCGCGAGCTCGTTGGGCGACAAGAAGATGACCGTCGTCGCCGAGATCTCCTTGCCGAGCGTGGCCAGCACTGACAATGCTTGATCTGTCACCGGTCCCTTTCGAAAGTTCTCTTGACCGACCTCGCGCGGCGCGAGCATCGCGAAACGAAACCCCGGCGGCGCCTCGCGCTTCCAGCGCTTGACCGTGCCGATGCCTGGGGTGCTTGCGTGCGTCTCCATGATCTCGACGTACACGAACTCCTTGAAGTAGCGCGTCGCCGGCACGGGAAACCCGCAGCACCCCACCGTCAGCATGAGCCAAGGGTATCACCGAAAGCAAAACGTGCGAGCTACCTGCCCAGGCCTTCGCTGACGGTGGGATCGCCGACTGCGCGCGCTGCGAGCTTGTGTCCCAAGCGTCGCGCGACGACGCGCAGCGAGTCTTCGTGCACGAACTCGGACGTCACTGGGTCCGCGCCTCCCACGCTCACGAGATCGGACGCGCGGAGGTCGCCAGTGTCTCGCTCGCGTGGTCCGCCCCTCTCGCGCACCACCCAGGCGTGTGCGACTACCGCGACGTCGACCCCACGCGCGACAGGCGTGCGCGTGACGTCCTCCGGACCCGTTTGATTGCGCGCGGCGGCAGGCACCTCGACGCCCTCACTCGTCTCGCTCGCCCCCGTCACCTCGATCTCGAGCCGCGGATACCCATCACCCGGAGCGAGCGCGCCCAGCCTCGCGAGCTCTTCACGCGCGCCCGTGAGCACCTCTTGACCTGCCGCTCCGCTCGGAATCGCGACCCGCACGAGCGTGACATGCAGGCGCTCACTTGCGTCCGTCGCGTTGAGCGCGCGATACCCGCACCCCGACAACAACAACAACGCGAGCGACGCGTGCTTCATGCTCAACCGACGATGAAGTTCAGGATCTTACCGGCGACGTACACGACCTTCTTCACGGTCTTGCCCTCCACATACGTCCTCACTTTTTCGTCCTTCATCGCGAGCTCTACCGCAGCGCTCTGATCTGCGCCGATTGGCAGCGTCACGGCCGCCCGGAACTTGCCGTTGACCTGAACGCCCATCTCGACGACGTCGTCCTTGACCAACTCTGGATCGAACGTGGGCCACGGCTCGTAGGCGAGCGTGCTCTCGTGGCCGAGCCGCTTCCACAGCTCTTCACCCAGGTGCGGAGCGAACGGCGACATGATGAGCGTGAACGCGCGCGCCGCCTCCAACGGGACCTTGGCCAGCGCGCCGAGCTGGCGAACGAGCACCATCATCGCGCTGATCGCAGTGTTGAAGCGCATGCTCTCGATGTCGTGCGTGACCTTCTTGATCGTCTTGTGCACTGCGCGCCGCGTCTCCAGATCGTACGGAGCGTCCGCGCTGACGTTGCCCGTGCCGATGGCCGCGAACGCGCGCTCCAAGAAACGGCGAACACCCTCGATCCCGCTTGTTTGCCAGGGTTTCATCTGCTCGAGCGGCCCCATGAACATCTCGTACAAGCGCAGCGCGTCTGCCCCGTGTGTCTTCACGACATCATCTGGGTTGATGACGTTGCCTCGAGACTTCGCCATCTTCTGGCCGTCTTCTCCGAGGATGATGCCTTGGTGCACGAGCTTCGTGAATGGCTCTTCGTGCCAGACGACGCCCATGTCGAACAGCACTTCGTGCCAGAAGCGTGCGTACAACAAGTGCAGGACCGCGTGCTCGTTGCCGCCGACGTACAAGTCGACGGGCATCCACGCGTCGTAGTTTTCTTTTGAAAAGAGTTCTTTCGCGTTGTGCGGATCGAGGTAGCGCAGGTAGTACCAGCACGACCCCGCCCACTGCGGCATGGTGTTGGTCTCACGCGCGAACCATTTTCCATCCTTCTGGAAGAACCGCCAATCCACCGCTCGCGCGAGAGGCCCCGCGGGATCCGTGCCTGGCTTGAAGTCTTCGAGATCCGGCAGGCGCAGCGGCAACTCCGAGTCTTCCACGGCGATCGCCTGATCGTAACGGACCTTGAAAGTAGCACCCTTCACGCGCGGATCGCCTTCGCACTCGACCGGGAAATAGATCGGGATGGGCTCGCCCCAGTAGCGCTGACGAGAGAACACCCAGTCGCGCAGCTTGTAGGTGACCTTCTCGCGCCCTTGGCCCCCGCTCAGGAGTCGCTCGGTTGTCTTCTTGCGCGCCTCCGCGCTTGGCGTGCCATCCGCGAGGGTCTTGCCGTCTGGCGTGTAGGCCTCGCTCTGTACGTCGATCTCTTGAGTAGACTCTACTGGAGCGATGACTTGAACGATGGGCAGCTTGTACTTCTTCGCGAACGCGTGGTCTCGATTGTCGTGTGCTGGCACGGCCATGACGGCGCCAGTGCCATACGTGCCGATGACATAGTCACCGATCCAGATCGGGATCTTGTCTCCGTTGATCGGGTTGATCGCGAACGTGCCGAGCGCCACGCCGGTCTTCTCGCGCTTGACGTCCGAGCGATCGATGTCGTTCTTGCTCGCTGTGTCCGTGGCGTACTTCTCCGCCTGGGCGCGCTGCGTTGGGGTCGTCAGATCGGTGACGAGTTTGTGCTCCGGCGCGAGCACGACATAAGTGGCTCCAGGCAAAGTATCTACGCGCGTAGTGAAGACGCTGATGGTCACGTTCGGGTGACCCTGGACTGTGAAGTCCACGATCGCGCCTTCGCTGCGACCTATCCAATCAACCTGTTTTCCCTTGGTTTCAGGCCAATCCAGCCCCTCGAGCCCGGCGAGCAATCTGTCGGCGTATTGCGTGATGCGCAGCGACCACTGGCGGATCTTCAGCTTCTCGACTGGGAACCCACCGACCTCGCTCTTGCCGTCTGACGTGACCTCGTCGTTCGCGAGGACGGTACCCAACTCGGGGCACCAGTTGACTGGCATGTCCGATTGCTGGAACGCGATGCCCCTCTCGTAGAGCTTCAAGAAGATCCACTGCGTCCAACGCACGTACTCGTCTGCGGTCGTGTCGATCTCGCGTGACCAGTCGTAGCTGAAGCCGAGCATCTTGAGCTGGCGGCGGAACGTCTGGATGTTCGCGAGCGTGGTCTGTCGCGGGTGTGTGCCCGTGCGGATCGCGTGCTGCTCTGCAGGCAGGCCAAAGGCGTCCCACCCCATCGGGTGCAACACGTCCACGCCGTTCATTCGTTTGAAACGACAGATGATGTCCGTCGCCGTGTAGCCCTCGGGGTGACCGACGTGGAGCCCCGAGCCCGATGGGTAGGGGAACATGTCGAGGATGTACGCCTTGGGCCTCCCCGCGTGGCGTTCAGCGCGGAACGTCTGGTGCTCTTCCCAGTACGCCTGCCACTTCGGCTCGATCTCCGCAGGGTTGTAGCGCTCGCGCTCCTCTTCCGTCATGGCTCACCGACTACCACAAACGACGGGTCAAAACAGGCGTTGCTGACTCTTCTTGGCGGTCTTCATGACGAGCCGCGCGCGACGTTTCTCGCTCGCGGGGGTGTCTTCGCTGGTGCCGCGCTCGAGCTGTTTCAAGGCCCGCTCTGCGTCCTTGGCGTGGTGCTCGTAGAGCTTGGCGAGCTCGAGGCGCGTCTTCTTGCAATCGACCTCTTCGGCGATGCGCTCGAACAGGACGAGCGCGCGATCGCGATCTCCGAGCGCCTTTGCGATCTCCGCGCCTGCACGAAGAGACAGCGGGCTCATGCTCTCCATCGCGCGGTTCGCGGCTTCACTTGCGTCACCGAACGCACGCGCGCGCTTGAGCGTGAGCGACACTCCAGCGAGATCGTCAGGGATCAAACGAGAGCTGTCGATAGGCTCGCCGTAGAGACCCGCGAGCGCGGCCATGGTGAGCACGTCCCAAGTGTTGTGCTCGACGACGCCGAGGAGCGGACGCGCCTCTCCCGTGCGGAGAAAATGCAGGTAACACGCGCTCACCTCGCCGCTCGGCGTGTCGTCGTGTCGCTCGAAGCCGAGCACATCGCGCTCGATCGACACGAGCCTGCACTCGACGCCTCGCGGCTTGTGCAGCCTACGCGCGACGTGGAGCAGATCGAGGTGCGGAAGATCGGGCGCCTCGCCGAGTCGTGCCATCACGAAGCGCGTTCGCAGGAGCGGCAAGTCGAACGCCTTGCCGTTGAAGGTGACGATGGAGGTCGCCTCGCGCATGCGTTGAAGTACGCGCTCCAACATCGGCGCCTCTTCACCTAGGTTGCGAACCAGGACCTGCTCCACGACGAGCTTGTCTCCTGAAAAGAACGCGAGCCCCACGAGGAACGCTACGGTCCCGGTCCCGCCCGACAATCCGGTGGTCTCCGTGTCCAGGTAGAGCGCGGCCTCGAAATCCACGCCAGCGAGCCGCGGATCGAGCGCGAGCAAGGAGAGCAGCCGAGCGTCGACGTGGCGCGCAGCGAACACAGGAGCGCTGCCGACACGATGCGATGCGGTGAGCTCCAGCCTTCGCACGTGAAGCATGCCTCGGTCTGTTTCGACCGACAAAAAAGGGAGATCCTCAGTCTCTACGGCGTGCGGCCTTCGCGGCTTGTCCTTGAGCGAGCGCTCGAGGATGCGCTGCATGCGCGTGCGCAGATCGTCGAGCATGGCGTTGGTTTGCGCGATCATAGGTGTTGCTGGACGGACTCCTTTGGGAGTCGACAGGCGCTCGAGCTTCGACCGTAAAGACACGCCGATACGGTACATCCGTTTAGTGCCAAGCTCAAGAAGCGCGTCTGCCCTAAGGCGTCCTGCCGTCTCTTGAAACGATTTGGCTCCTCATGGAGGCGCGCGGGCGATCGTCGTGCAGGGAGATCTCGTCTTTGACTCCTGTGCGATCGATCCCAAGCGCGTGGAGCTCCGCTTCGAGGTCGACCGCCTCACCTTCGAGGGCGAAGCGCTTGTACATGTTGGTGAGCACGTGCGTTCCGGTGAGCGCGTCGCCGACTCGCATCGTCTCGGCGACGGTCCATACGTGCTCGCCGTCGCCACCTTTGGCGAGCACGCCGCGGAGGACGTCGTCCAGCGACTTCTGGCCTCGCGTCTCTTCGCGGATTCGCACGTCCGCCATCATCACGAAGAGGGCGCCGCCCCAGTAGATGCCGTCGAGCGTCGTGCGCTTCTCGAGCGCGAGCGGCTCGCCTTCGCTGGCGAGCCCGCGTGGCATTTCGCGCGCGAGGCCCCGCCACAGATCAGTCTTGTCGCGCCAACCCATCCGCGTGCGCAGCACTGGCTCGTAGTACGTGGCGATGCCTTCATCGAGCCAGCGGCCTTCGTTTTGGAAGGTAGGAAAGCCGAGGTGAATCAGCTCGTGCACGAGGATCCAGTCGTCGTGCATCTTGTTGCCGTCGCTCTCCTCTCCCGTGAGCACGAGGACCGAAGAGCCGCCGAGCGAGAGCACGCGTCCGAAGACGGGCTCGGTGGCGGCCGGGATCGGCGCCAAGAACACGGTCGCGTGTCGCACAGGGAAGCGGCCGTAGAGCATCGCGACAGCGCTCGCCGCGTCGTCCACCCACCGAGCTGCCTCGGTCTCGCTCATCGCGAGCTTGCCGTCGAGGAGCACTGCAGTGATCTCGCCGCCATCGACTTGCGAGTTGCGCGTGCGCAGCTTGCCGAAGCCTACGAACGCGCCCTCCGCGAAGTCTCCGGAGAGAAAGCCTCGCCTGCCGTCGCCGAGATCGCGAAACCCGGCCGCCCACTGCGCGCTCGACCACGACGTAGACGGCGCGGACGCGGGAGTGATCGTCAGCTCGAAGCGGCCCTTCATCACCGGAGTCGGGTGGAGGAGCCACGCGTACGTCGGAGAGAGCCATGACGCGCCGAGCGTCGCGACGCCGTCCTCGCCGCCACGACCGCGATCGATCGCGAGCTCGTAGCGGATGGTGCACGACGCCGCGCACTCGGGCACGCGCCACGTGCCATTGTCGCTCGAAACGATTTCCCACACGTCTCCGCGCTTGACCTCAACGCGCGTGATCGCTCCTGACAGCTCCGGTGCGATCACGAGATCTGGGCTCCCGCCAGGCGCGAACGTGGCCTGGATGCGAAGCGCGGGGAGGGCCGTGGTGTCGATGGAATAGAGGTATAGGCAGGGGACTGTCGAGCCCGCAGCGATGGGCCGACCGCCACCACAAGTCGTCGCCAAGAGCCCGAGCATCAGCCCCGCGGCGCGCCTCCTCATGGTTTCCATTGAAAAGAGTCCACGAGCACCGGCGCGCTCCCTCCGAGCGGATCGATGACGCCGATGACGAAGGTGTCGACGACGGGCGACTCGCCATCTCGCACGCGCATGCGAACGAAGTGTTTGAAGCACGGCAGCCCGAGCGCGGCGAACGGCTGCGCGTGATTGAGACCGAGACGCGCGATGAGCGCCAACATCGCCCCGAACGCTGCGCAGCTCGCGAGCGTGGAGAGGAGCCAGGCCGCGACCACCGCGACGAGCGATCCCGCGCGCAGCTCGAGACCGAGTTTGTCGGTGGTGATCGCGATCGCGAGCGGGAACACGCCGATGAAGAACCCGAGCAGCAGGGCAAACGGCAAGATCCTGTGCTTGCGGTGGCGACTCCATCCCACGAGGAGCGCAGTCGCGAAGGCGACGATGAGCGAGTGGACGATCGCGAGCGGCGTGGAGAGATCGGCACCGTGGCGCAAGTGGACGTAGAGCTCGATCGCCTGGAGCGCGCCCAAGTATCCCCAAACGAGCAGGCCGGCACCGCCAGACGCGATGTGCCACGGCAAACCCCAGAGCATCGACGTGGACGCGAGCGGACCGGGGAACTCCTTGGTGCGCTCGTAGACGCCGCCGCCTGCGATGCGCGAGCCTTGCAAGAATGCGCCACCTCCCCCCGCGACCACGTGCACGCTCGGACCCTCGTGCGAGCGCTCGTAGTGGTGGACGTCTCCTGCGAGCACGTAGCTAGGGCTTTCGTTCAGGTTCAGCTCGAGCGACTTGATCGACTCAGCGCCGTTGTGCCGCACCTCTCCCCAAGCGCGCGCGGGATCTGGCAGCACGACGAGACGCGCTCGAACGTCTTTTGAAGCGAAGAACGCGCGCTGGCGCCGATCGATCTCGTGGAGCTGTCGATCGACTCCGAAGAGATCAAGACCCTTCGCGAGCGGGAGGCGGAAGTAGCTCGCGCGCTGCACTGGCACATATCCATACAGCGCGAGTTGCCCTGGCTTCTTGACGATCTCTCCGCGAGAGAACGCCGAGACCCACGCGAGCACGGGGTGATCATCTGTCGTTGGGAAGAGCGTCTCGCGCGTGTTCGCGGGCGGTGCCTCGAAGTCGCTCGGGAGCTGGCAGAGTCGCGCGAAGCCATCGAGGCCGTCGTACCAGTCGTGGTTGCCTGGCACGCCGAGCAGCACACGCGGAGCGCTATTGGTCGTCGTGGCCTCGAGCACGTGATTCCAAGGATCGAGCAATCGCCGCGATATTTCCCGCACCGTGGCGACTGGATACGCGAGATCACCGCCATGGATGAGCACCTGACCGCGGGGCAAGATTAGCTGCCCTTCGCCGTTCGGATCGGCCACGGAGTATTCGCGCGCGACGAGCTTGGCGACCTCCTTGCTCACGCTCACGTCGTCTCCGGTGTCCGCGACGAAATCGATCCAGACCTCACCGCCCATCGCCTCTACGAGCGTGCTGCCCTCGCCTGCCCCACGCTCGCGCAACACGTGACGCACGCGATCGAGCAGCGCCGCAGGTTCGTCTGGCTGCATCCACTGGCGTGAGTCCACGTTGTCGGTCGCGATCGCGGACGCGATGAGGTGGCGAAGATGACCCCAGAAGGCGCTGAAGCCAAACCACGCGATCGCGCGGGGCTTGGCGCGTCCTCTTTTGAAGCGAACGGCCGCGTCCAGCGGACACGCCAAGAGCGTAGTGGGCGCTTCGACCAAACGCGTCGAGTGTCGTGCACCCCTGCCTAGTCGGTCAACTCCCGCTTGCGATCAGAACGCCAGGTCCGTGGCGTTCTGCTGGTTCACCCGCACTTGCTCTTTGCCTTGGCGGCTCGTCGGAGCAGCGTTGACGGGACTCGGAGCGCCGGCGCCGCCCGTGACGGTCGTGGTCGGGGACGGTCCGAAGTTCGCTTCTGCCTGCGCGAGCGCGGCGCTTTGCTTGTCGAAGTCGTCATCGATGCCTGCGCCACCCCTGGGACCAAAGCCCTTCGCCATCGGCATCATGTGCTTCATGGTGATCCGTTGCTTCAATAGCTCGTCCCCTTGAGTCGCGAGGCGTGCGCGGGCTTCGTCGACGCGGCCCTGCTCGAACAGCAGGTTCGCCTCCGTCAACGACTGCGAGGTGCGACTACGCTCGAGGCGCGCCGCCACGAACGGGTCGAGCTCGTTTTGCGCGGAGCCATCCGACACAACGCGGAGCGCGAGATCTCCGCCGCAGTGGCCGTCGGCCCGCTTGACGAGGTCATGATAGGCGACTCGAACATTGGCGACTGGCTGCGCGCCGTCGCGATCTGCGGGGATGCGCAGCTTCATGAGCACAGTCTTGTCTTGCTTGCTGCCGAACGTGCCAAACGGCACGACGATCGCGTTGCCTTCACGGCGAAACGAACGGTCGAAGAC
This sequence comes from Myxococcales bacterium, assembly GCA_025362165.1. Classification (GTDB taxonomy): domain Bacteria; phylum Myxococcota_A; class Polyangia; order Polyangiales; family Polyangiaceae; genus JANYHY01. Next base: position 17,974 of record JANYHY010000394.1, read on the forward strand.
CTGCTCCACCTCGACACCAGGGGCGAGCTCGACGCGCATGTCCGCGTCACGCGCGACGGACGCGAGGAGCGTGTCGAACTCTTGCGCGAAGATCGAAGGAAGACCCGACGGCGTCGAGACGAAGTAGTGACGCCCATTCGACTCGACCGCGATCGCAGCCATCATCTTCTCGTCGAAATCCACATCAACGCCGATCGTGGTGATCGCGACGCCACGATCGCGAACGCGAGCCGCGATGGATTTCATGCCAGGCATGTCGGTGATGCCGTGATTGGTGACGCCGTCCGAGAGCAGCATGATGCGGCTGACACGCTCGGGGGGCAGCGTCGAAGACGAGAGCTCGGTCATCGCGCGATCGAGGCCGCACGAGATGCACGTATCGCCACCGAGGCGGATCGCGCGGATGCGAGCCTCGATGCTGGGTCGCGTGGTGGCCGAGACGATCGTCGGCGGAACGACAGCGTCCGAAGAGGTGTCGAAGGAAATGACCGCGATGCTGTCGCCGTCACGCATCCGTTGGACGACTCCGGTCGCTGCTGCGATCGCGTTGGCGATGCGGTCGCCCTTCATCGAGCCCGAGCGGTCGATGGCGATGGCGAGGTTGAGCGGCGGAGCGGACTGCGCGGACTGCGCGCCGCTCACTTGCGCGAACAAGTACGTCTCGCCATTGGCGCCCTTGGTGAGCGTGGAGTGGCCGAGGCGAGCTTCGACCGTGAGCGTGTCGCCGTCGCGCAAGCGCGAGAGATCCTGGGTGTCGGCTGCGGGCCTGTTGTCAGTCGACTCGGCCACGACGTCGGGAGTTGGCGCACTGACGGGTACACTCATCGCGACCGCGGTCGACCCGCCCATACCAAAGACGGCTAAAATCGCGGCTGTTTGCAGCTTCATCCTGCCCAGTACGTGCCAAGTCACAGAACGATCCATACCGAAGCGCTATTCGCGCTCGAATCGCGCCCCCGCCGCGCGGAGGAGATCGTGCGCTGTGGTGCCGCCGATCATCACGAAGACGGCGTCATTGGGACGAGTGCAAGCGACACCTGCTCGAGTGATGGTGACCTCTGCGATGTCGACGCGCTTCAGCTCCGATCCGAAGACGAGATCGATGGCTCCTTTGGCGACTGCGGTCTTGATCGCCTCGATGTTGCGCGCCTTCCCTCGCCGAAAATCATCGCCTCGATGCAGTAACGTGACGCGCGTGCTCGGTTGGCCCGAGAGCGCGAGAGCCGCCTCCATCGCCGAGTCTCCGAGGCCCACGACAACGACGCGCTTGCCGGCGAACGATCGAGCGTCTGCCAGCGAGTAGCTCACTCTGCCGAGAGCGCCCGGCGTGATCTCTAGCGCGATGTCTCTCGGAGCGCCGCGGCGACCCGTCGCGAAGATCACGGCAAATGCACGCGTCGATCCCTTCGGAGTCTGGACCACGAACGCCCCCTCGGTGAGAGAGTCGCGCGTCACGGCTGTGACTCTCTCGTGCTCGCGCACCACGATCTTGTGCCTGCGCAAGATGCGGGTCCACTCGAGCAAGAGCTCTTCTTTGGTGGTCTCCGTCATCCAGAGCGTGCCTTCGAGCGGGACGGTCGCGCCGTGGTCGAGCACTAGTTTGTCGCGCGGGAAGCTTTGAATGCTCGACGCGACGGTCGCTTGATCGATCACCTCGAACCTCAGACCGAGCTCCTTGCAGCGCAGCGCGGCCGACAACCCCGCAGGCCCAGCGCCGATGATCGCGACGTCGACCATGCCCTCACTAGGCCTGCTCTTCTTCTTGGATACTGCCGTGGCGGCGCGCGCGCCTTGTTCGATCGCGTTGCGGATGAGCGGGACTCCGGTGAGATCGCCGACGATGAAGAGGTTGGGCCGATCGAGGCTCTCGAGATCAGCGTTGACGCGCGGAGCGCCCGCGATCATGCCGTCTTCGGAGATCGTAAGAGAGCCGTTGGGGCAGACCTCTCGACACGCGACGACGCCGCAACAGTCCGCGGGCCTCTCCACCACGGCGACGAATTTCTTGATCTCGATCACGTCGAAGGGGCACGCGTCCACGCATGCGTAGCAACCCAAGCAAGTCGCCGTGTTGATTTGAGGGAGGCGCCGCTTGGTGGGCGGGAGCGGCGGAGGCACCACGACGTTCGGCGTCCGCTTGCTGCGCAATCGCTGCGCGAAGAGCGCCAGAGTCGCCGCGGAGATCAGAGGCAAGAGCGCCCACGGCCACCGACGAGATGGAGGAGCGTCGAGCCACGGAGTGGTCTTCGCCACCTCTCGCGCCGAGTCCCATGCCGCTGGGCGATACTCACCGCGAGCGAGCGCAGAGCGGTGCTCGTCCATGCACACGCTCGCTTGGCGGCTCGG
>JANYHY010000872.1 GCA_025362165.1 Myxococcales bacterium
CTCGTAGCCGCCTTGAAATCCTTCGCAGCCTTGCCACGACGGGTAACTGCGACGTTGCGAGATGGCGCCCTCGCTCGCGAACACGTGCATGCCGACGCCGCCGAACACCAAGCGCTGATCGGTGTCGGTGCCCTCGGTGGAGACGAGTCGCTTGTGCTGCTGCGTCCAACTCATCCAAGCCTCGGCGCTGTCGACGGGCTTGCCGCCTCTTCGGGCTTCGCGAACGGGCGCGTCCAGGTCCGCCAGCTTCTGCTCCAGCGGGACGGAGAACGGATCGATCTCGGGCTTGTTCTCGTAGACGCCGCGCGATGCTGGCCGCTCGGGGAACGGCGCGGGTGCTTTGACGAGGCCGCTAGAGGCACGCGCGACGGCGAGCGCCGTCTTCATCGCGCTCACCACGCTCGCTTCGTCCAACTTCGGCGTGCACGCGAAGCCCCACGTGCCTGTGAGCACGCGCACGCCCACACCGCGCGTCGTGCGAGACGACACGTTCTCGGGTCGACCGTCGCGCACCTTCAGGTTCTCGCTGCGTTCGCCGACGAAGCGCGCCTCCGCGTAGCGCACGCCGGGTTGCTGCTTGATCCAAGCGATGGCGGCCAACAGCGCGGAGGACTCAGCGGACGATATCTCGATCACTGTCCCGAATCTTATCGAAGTCTACAACTCCGCGGCGAGCTTCTTCGCTTCTTCAAGGCGCGCCTTTGCCTCCTGCATCGCCTTCTTCTGCGCGTGCGCCTCCTCGATCACTTCCTTCGGCGCCTTCTCCACGAACGCCGGAGAGGACAGCTTCTTGTCGATCGCAGCGAGGTCCTTGTCGACCTTCTTCACCTCGCGCTCGATGCGCGCGCGCTCTTTGTCCGCGGTGACGAGACCCTTGAGACCGACCACCACCTCTATCGATCCGGCATGGCTCGGCACCACGCTCGTCGTCGAGCCTGCGACGTGGGGTGCGCCCATCGCTTCGAACACAGGCTCCCCGGCGGTCTTCACCAGCGTCTTGATCGCCCCCGCGCGTTCCTTCGCGAATGACACTGCTGCTTGTTCTCCACGAATGGAGAGCGGCATCTCCGACGCAGGGTGCACCTCGTGCTCGCTCCGAATCGTCCGCGCGGCCACGATGATCGCCCGCAGCGTCGCCATCTCCGCTTCCACGCCGACGTCCCGAGCCGCGATCGACTCGCCCGGATACGACGCGAGCGCGATCGAAGACTTCTTTTCACGAGAAGATTCTGGCAAGCGCTGCCAGAGCTCTTCTGTGATGAACGGCACGAACGGGTGGAGCAAGCGCAAGCTCGCTTCCAGCACGAACATGAGGGTTCCGCGCGTGTCCTCACGGAGCGCTTCATCCTTCCCTTCACGCACGATCGGCTTTGCGATCTCCAGATACCAGCTACAAAAATCTTCCCAAAAGAAATGGTACAGACCGTTCGCGCTCTCGTCGATCCGGAACGACTCGAGCCCCGATCGCGCGACACTCGTGGTCTCGTTCAGGCGCGACAGGATCCATCTGCTGTAAGCGTCCTTCGGCGGCGCCTCCTGCAGCGGCGCGTCTCCCACGAGGTCGAGCACGAGGCGCGTCGCGTTCCACAGCTTGTTCAAAAAATGGCGGTTGCCCTCGATGCGCTTGGGCGCAAGCGCGATTCGCATGTTGGTCGGCGGGTAGGTCGCGAGAGAGAAGCGCACGGCGTCCGCGCCGAACGCTGGGAAGCCCGCGCCCATCGTCGCCGCAGATGGATACGCCTTCTTGAATTTGGTCATCGCCTCCGCTTCGGGCGCGCCAGGCAGAGTCTTCTTCACCATCTCGGCGAAGGGCGCCCCGTGGATCAGATCCAACGGATCGATCACGTTGCCCTTCACCTTGCTCATCTTCTCGCCGGTCTCGTCCACGATGAGACCGCTCAAGAGCACGCGCCGGAACGGCACCTCGTTCGTGAAGTGCAGGCCGAACATGATCATCCGTGCGACCCAGAAAAACAGGATGTCGTAGCCGGTCTCGAGGTCGCTCGTCTGCTTTGGGTTGGTCGGGTAGAACGTCTCGAGCGCGGGCGTCTTGTTGGGCCACCCGAGCGTGGAGAACGGCCACAGCGCCGAAGAGAACCATGTGTCGAGCACGTCGGGATCTTGCGTCCAACCATCCGTGCACTCTGCAGGTTTGCTTCGCGCGACCTTGATCTCGCCGTTGGGCCCGTGCCAGGCGGGGATCTGGTGTCCCCACCACAGCTGCCGGCTCACGCACCAGTCCTGGATGTTCTCGAGGAAGTGATCGTATGACTTGGTCCACTCCGGCGGGACGATCTGCACGCGCCCCGAGTGCACCGCCTCGAGGGCGCCGTCGGCCATGCCCTTCATCTTGAGGAACCACTGCGTCGAGATCATCGGCTCGACCACGCCACCCGAGCGCTGACACCTCGGCAAGGTGAGCGTGTGCGGCTTACTTGCGCGCGCGAGACCCTTCTCGTCCAGCGCCTTCTTCACCGCTGTGCGCGCGCGCTTGCGATCGAGCCCCGCGAACGATCCGCAAGCGTCGTTCATCGTTCCATCTTTGTTGAAGATGTTGATCTCCTCGAGGCCGTGGCGCTTGCCTGTCGCAAAGTCGTTGAAGTCGTGCGCGGGCGTGACCTTCACGGCGCCGGTGCCGAACTTCGGGTCGACCAGGATCGCGTCCGTGATGATCGGCACGAGCCGGTCGATGAACGGATGGCGCAGTTTCTTGCCGTGCAAATGCTTGTATCTTGCATCTTCTGGGTGCACGGCCACGGCGGTGTCGCCGAGCATCGTCTCCGGTCGGGTGGTGGCGACGGTGATCTGCTCGCTCGAGCCGTCCACGTCATAGGCGAACTCGAACAGCTCGCCGTTGGCACCTTCCTCGTTCTCGACCTCCAGATCGCTGAGCCCGGTTCGGCACTCGGGGCACCAGTGAATCAGCCACGTGGCCCGGTACATGAGCCCTTCTTCGTGCAGGCGCACGAACGCCTCG
>JANYHY010000025.1 GCA_025362165.1 Myxococcales bacterium
CAATGCCCGCAACGGCACGATTTTTATGCGAAATACGCTGCTGACGAAAAATTCGCCTAGCAATTGTGTTGCTACAAGTGGCAGCAATGTGTCACGAGACTATAATCTCAGCAGTGACAATACTGCGTGCAACTTCACTCAAGCGCACGACATCACCAACACGTACGGCGTTGACGAGAGCATGCCGGTTCGCGCGGGCCACTACGCTGCGTACTTCGCGGCGGCCGGCGGCACTGTGACGAGCGTCCACGCGCTCGATCTCGACGGCAAGGATCCCGAGACCACGGACGGCATGAGCGATGTGCAAAAGAAGCAAATCGCGATAACGAACTTGCAGTTGACAGGTCAATCATCGGGAATCGTGCACCATGTGTTCGCGCTGGATCCCGTCGCCACCAAGGTGACGATCGAGACGCGCGCCGATCTGGGCGACGGTGAGCTGCTCGTGCACGCGGACGGACGCGAGATCGTGATCGACGCGAAAGACGGCTCCGTTCCCGTGGGATCAGGGTGGGTGCGCGCCACGCCGGATCAGCGGGCGAAGCCGCCCGCGTTCCTCGCGTGGGGGCGCACGGTAGGAAGTGAGTTCTTGGGCGACGAGCAGATGTTCGCCGCCAAAGCGATCGCGATGACCGCGATCGACTGGCTCGGTCGCGTGAGATCGAGCACACAAGACGATCAAAAGCGCGTCGACGAGGAGCTCGGGGATCTCGGCACACCTGGCGTCGCGCCGACGTTCACCGATCCGGAGATAGGCTGGCCCCCTGCCCCGCTCGCGCCGATCCTGAGCCCGGCGCTGAGCGGCGAAGGAAAGTGGATCGAGCTCGGCAATGATCCGTTCATCACTCCCGCGAACGGACTACCCACTCCGTTCGTGACGACGTTCGTGCGACCCGACAAGGAGCGCAAGGACGTCCGCATCTACGTCACGATGTGGGACCCGCGTCAGATCGCTCTGCACATGCAGGCGGGAACGGTGGAGCCCATCAGCGCGACGGGTGAGGCCGGACCAGGCCAAATCCCGCGGGTTCCGGAGATCATCACGAAGGTCGTCGCGGGCTTCAACGGAGGCTTTCAAGCGCAGCACGGCGAGTACGGCATGCAAGCGGACGGCGTGCTGTACTTGCCGCCCAAGCCCTACGCAGCCACAGTGCTCGAGCTGCGCGATGGCACGACCGCGCTCGGCTCATGGCCCGCGTCACAAGACGTCCCGGACGAAGTGCTCTCGTATCGCCAGAACCTCACCGCGATGGTCGAGAGAGGAAAGTACAACCCGTGGGGTCGCACGTGGTGGGGTGGCACTCCTCCCGAGTGGAAGGACAACATCCACACGACGCGCAGCGGGCTGTGTCTCACCAAAGAGAACTACGTCGCGTACATCTGGGGCGCGGACGCGTCGGGCGAGGCGATCGCGGGGGCGATGTTCGCCGCGCGCTGCACGTACGGCATGCACCTCGACATGAACCCGGGCATGGCGGGCTTCGAGTTCTACGACGTGCAGCCAAGCGCGAGTTGGAAGCCGCTGGGGCGTCCGCTTCAACCCGACTGGGAGTACGAGGGCACGTTCAAGGCGCTGCCGGACATTCATTACCGCGCGCGCCGGATGATCCGCGGCATGCAGGAGCAAAACTTCCCGCAGTACATCCACCTCGACGGTCGAGACTTCTTCTACCTCACGCGAAGACCTCTGCTGCCTGGGTTGGATCTCGTCTCCAGTGTTCAAGGCGAAGGCGTGTGGACGATGAAGGGTCTCCCACAACACGGCTTTCCGTACGCGATGGCCACCACTCACGTGCACACGAGCGAGCGTGCAGACGCTCGGCTCGGTGTGCTTCGACTCGATCCGCGCACCCTCCGACCCGCAGGCAGCGAAGGCACGAGCGAGACGACGCCGACCGTGGCGACGTTCACGAACACGACAGAGCCTCACGCGAACGAAGAGATCATCGCATGGTCGCACGGCGCGTTCGTCGCTCGAAAGCCGCAAGAATCAGCCGCAGGAGACTTGCAGATTGCACGCATCTCCAAGCTCGACGGACCCGCGCGCGCTGTGGCGTGCGTCGAAGACGAGGACGGCATGCTCTTGTGGATGGAGCTCCCCGCGAACGTCACACCCGACGCGACGCTCACGCGCGGCATGGACGCCGTATTGAGCAAGGCAGGTTGCTCGTCGCGCTACGCAGTGTCTGGAGACACGCGCGCCCTGCTCGGCGGCACTCTCGATCTCGACGCAGTCCCCGCCCCCGTGCCCAAAGGAACCGTCTCGCGATTGGTGAGAGGCGACACGCCCGCCGCCAAGCCCTACTTCGAGACCACCCCCATCGTCTCCCCCAACACCTGGCAACCCCTCCAGATGCAGCGGGTGCGCTACTTCCCCAAAGCAAAAAAGCCCGACGCCGGCGCGCCGGCCCCCTCAGCAACGCCAACGACTCCCAACTAGCTAACTGGGGCGTGCCAACCGCAATTCGTTGACCGCAGGATCGACTGACAGTCTAGAGTGTAGACCTTAGTGTCGACTCGTCCCCAGCCCTTCGGACGTTACGAGCTCCTCGACCGCATCAGCGCGGGAGGAATGGCGGAGGTGTTCCGCGCTTCGGACTCCGAGCGAGGCGGCGCGCTCGTGGCGTTGAAGAAGATCCTCCCGCAGGTCGCGGAGGACGAAGAGTTCATCCAAATGTTCGAGGACGAGGCGCGCATCGCTTCGCAGCTCGAGCACCCGCACATCGCGCGCACGCTGGATTTTGGCCGTGTTCCAGGCGGCGACTACTACATCGCGTTCGAGTACGTGCAAGGCAAGGACATGCGCGCCGTGTTCGAGCGTGCCGTCAAATCGCAAGTGCGCCCGCCGCTCAAGTTCTTGCTCTACGTGTTCGCGCGCATCGGTGAGGGGCTCTCTTATGCGCACGCGCGCAAGGACGCGTCCGGCGACCCTGTGAGCATCGTGCACCGCGACGTGTCTCCGCAGAACATCGTGGTCTCGTACCAGGGCGACGTGAAGCTGATCGACTTCGGCATCGCGAAGGCCGCAGGCAAGCTGAGCCGCACGCAGGTCGGCGCGATCAAGGGAAAGTTTGGGTACATGAGCCCCGAGCAAGTGCGCGGGCTCGAGATCGACCAGCGCACGGACGTCTTCTCGCTCGGCATCTGCATGTGGGAGCTGCTCACGTCGGAGCGGCTATTTTCAGCCGCGAACGAGCTGTTGGTGCTGGAGAAGATCCGCAACTTCGCGATCCCGGCCCCTTCGAGCAAGAACTCCGAGATCCCCGCCGAGCTCGATCGCATCGTCCTCAAAGCACTCGCCAAGGATCTCGACGAGCGATACCGTTACGCGAAAGAGCTTTATCGCGACCTCAACGTCTTCGCGCAGAACGCGAATGTCGTGGCGACTCGCGAAGAAGTTGCAGAATACATGCGCCAAGCGTTCCCTGAAGGAGCCAAGGGCGCAGCTTCGAGTGGTTTGAGCTATAAAGACACTGGATCGCCTTCAGCGAGTGTGGGGGGGGATCCGAAGACCAAGTGGCCGCAGGACGAAGCATCCGCGCTGCGGCAGGTTCAGGAGACGCGTACGATGGCTGACAACAAGGGCTCGGACCTCGACATCTTCGAAGGTCTCGGAAAAAAGTCCGCACCGCCGCCCGCGCGTGGGTCTGCGGTCCCGCCCCCGCCGCGTGCGCCAGGCGGGCCGCCGCCGCCCCATGACGGAGGTGGAAAGAAGACTCTCTTGGGCATCGCCTCGCCCGCCGCGGGTGGCGTCGCTCCGCCGCCCAGGCAGCCGCCGCCTCCAAGCCGCGCATCGCTCCCTGCTGTCGTTCCGCCGCCGCAGCGCTCCAGCGCACCCCCTCCACCTCCCGCGCAGACGAAACCTGCGCCCTACAACCAATCTGCTCCTGGTGCGCCCGCGGCTGGCGGCGGCATGGACATGGATTGGGACGACGAGGACGAGGCGACGCACATCTTCGACAAGGACTCGGACGCGCTGATGCCGGGCGCTCCCAACACGGCTCCGCTCCTTCGCGGGCCTGGTCCTGCTGCGGGCGCTCCTCCTCCTCCGCCGCCGAATGCAGGTGCAATGAACCGCACGATGGCGATGGGCAACGCGCCTCCGCCCAAGTCGACGTCACCTGGGGGGTTCGGACCGCCGCCGCCACCGCCTCGCAACAGCCCTGGTCTGCCTCCGCCGACCATCAATCCGCACGCGATGACGATGAATCAGGCGGCGACGCTGCCGGTCGGCAACGCGCCGATGCAGACTCAAACCGAGCCGTTGCGCATGCCGCCACCGCGCCCGCCCTCCGCTGCGCCGCCGCCGCCCTACAATCAAGGGCCGCCGCAACAGCAGATGATGCACATGCAGATGGGCCAGCCCCAGCAGCAGAACTATCAGCAACAGCAGCAGCAGCCGCAGGGCTATCAGCAGCAGCAGCAACAGCAACAGCAACAGCAGCTGCCGATGCAGCCGCCACAACAGATGGCGCCGCGGCAGATGGAAGCCACCGCGCTCGTTCGGCCGCAGCAGAGTTCGAAGGCACCGCTCATCATCATCCTGGTGCTGCTCGTCCTCGCGATCGGAGGCGCTGCTGGGTTCTTCCTCTTGATGCCGCGAACTGGCAAGATCGCGGTGAACGTCGCGGATCCGAAGGGCAGTCCGGTCTCTGGTGACGTGAAGGTGTTCGTCGACGGCAAGAAGGTCTGCGACACCGCGCCGTGCATCGTCGATCAAGTCGCGGCCGGCTCACACGAGGTGAAGATCGTCGCGGACAAGTTCGACCCGACGAGCAAGCTCGTGACGGTTGAGGCGCGCAAAGACTCGCAAGTTGATTTCGCGCTCACGGGAGGCAAAGTCACAGGTCTGAAGGTCGCGGGACCGCAGCCTGGAG
>JANYHY010000029.1 GCA_025362165.1 Myxococcales bacterium
CAAAGCGCGTTCGAGTCCCGCGATTTTGCCTGGATCCACGATCGCCATCTTGGGCGGAGGGCAGCTGGGTCGCATGATGGCGATGGCCGCGCGCACGCTCGGCTACCACGTGCGCGCGCTCGATCCCGATCCCTCGTGCGCTGCGCGGTTCGTCGTGGATCGCTGCGTGACGGCAACCTTCGAGGACGCCCGCGCCGCCGCGGAGCTTGCGCGAGGCGCAGACGTCGTCACGCTCGAGATCGAGAAGGTGTCGCTCGCGAGCATGAAGGCTGCGGCTGAGCACGCGCCCATGCGACCTGGCCCCAGTGTGCTCGCGATCGTCCAAGATCGCGTCAAGCAGAAGACATGGCTGGACCGACACGGCTTTCCGGTAGGTCACTTCTCGATCGCGCGGCGCGAGACGGACATCGCCAAGGCGCTGAGAGCCACGCGCACGGCTGCGTTCGTCAAGGCGAGCCACGGCGGCTATGACGGTCGTGGTCAAGTGTTCGTCGCGGCGCCTTACATGGCGAAGGCCGCGTGGGACGATTTGAAGTGCGACGCTGCGGTGGTGGAGTCCGCGCTCGATCTCGAGGCAGAGATCTCGATCCTGGTCGCGCGCAGGCCGAGCGGCGAGACGGCTGTCTTTCCGCCTTCGCTCAACCATCACACCAACCGCATCCTCGAGTACTCGGTGATGCCTGCGCCGATCAGCGCCAAGATCGCCAAGCGCGCGGTGGAGATCGCGCGAGAGATCGCCGAAGCGCTGAAGCTCGAAGGCCTGTTGGTCGTCGAGTTCTTCATCACGACCGATGGCGAGCTGCTCGTGAACGAGCTCGCGCCTCGCCCGCACAACACGTTTCACGGCACGGAGGTCGGATGCTTGACGAGTCAATTCGAACAAGCCGTGCGCGCGGTGTGTGATCTGCCTCTCGGCTCTACGGAGCTCACGCGTCCGGTCGCGATCTACAACTTGCTCGGCGATCTCTGGACGAGCGACGCGCCGCCCGCGTTCGAACGCGCGCTCGCGCTCCCAGGCGTTCGCTTGCACCTCTACGGCAAGCGCGAGGCTCGACCAGGCCGCAAGATGGGTCACCTCTCCGCGGTCGGCGACTCTGCCAAGCATGCAGTCGAGCGCGTCACGTTGGCGAAGAAGTCGCTCACCTCTCGCTGAGCACTCGAGCGGCTGTGCATCGGCGGCGTCCAACGAGAGCCCCGTGAGGGTTGTACCTTTCGTTACACGCTGATACGTCTCCAACGCTCGTCAGCAGGGTGCGAGGGGGAGTTTCGCTCAACGATGAAGGACACGCCGAAGCTCACGCTGACGTTCGCGCTCACACGAGGCGGCAAACCCGTTCGCAAAGAGACGCTCACCCGCAGCGTCATCAAGATCGGCAGCGATGCTCGCAGCAATATTCGCGTCGACGAACCCGGCGTGGCGCGAACGCACGCCGTGATCGAGATCGAGTCCGCCGAGGACATCACCCTCATGGACCTCGGCAACGAGGACACGTCCGTCAACGGCAAGCCGGTCGAGAGGTGCAAGCTCGCGCAGGGCGACGAGATCCTCATCGGTAGAACGACGCTCACGCTCGAGTCGGTGAGCGCTTCCGGCGACGAGCCCGCGATCGCCAAGCCCGCCGTCGCCGAGGTAGTCGTCGTCGCCGCGCCTGCCAAGACGAAGCCCTCCAACAACCCATTCGCTGGAGTGAATCCCTTCGAGGGCATCGCGAGCCCGTTCGGCAATGACAGCCCGTTCGCGCCGCCGATGCCACCCTCCGAAGTGCCCGACGACGCGCCGCCCGAGAGCTACACGTTTCGAGTCGTCAAGTTCGGCCCCGAGGTGAGCGCGAGCGAAGTCGAGACCACCGAACCGACCACCGAAGTAAGAATCTTGTGGGGGAGCAACGTGCTTCGGCTCGCGGAGCGCAGCGCGACCGAGGGCTTCATCGTCGGTGAGGGGCCTCTTCTGCCCCCGACGAACCCTCCGATCGACAACGACTTCTGCATGCCCGAGAGCGTGTTGGGCGCGCCGTCACTATCGATCCTGATGCCGGGCGCGAAGGTGCTCATCCTGCCCAACGCCACCGGCACGCTCGAGGTCCACGGCGAAGGCAAGTCGACGCTCGAAGAGCTGATCACGTCCAAGCGCGCCAAGCCCAGCAGCGCACTCGAGGGCGCGCACGAGTTCGTCCTTCCTCGCGAGGGCAAGCTTCGCCAGGAGCTGCCCAGCGGCTTCGTGTTTCTGTTCACGTCGGCCAACGCCGGCAAGCCGCCGCCCAAAGCGGCCTTCGACTTGAGCGCGGCCTCGAATTTCGGCGTGTCGCTCTTGCTCCACTTTGCCATCATCGGACCGCTCTACTTCTTCATGCCGTCGATGGGCGCTGACGACGACGGCGCGCCCGACCACGACACGATCGTGATGATGCAGCACCTCCTCAACGCGCAAGCGCCCCAGGAGAAGCCCGAGGATCTTGCGATCGAACAACCCTCGGCCGCGAGCGGAGGCGCTCCAGGCTCCGCGTCGCCAGGCGACCCAGGCAAGGCTGGTTCGGTGACCACCAAGAACACGAGCGGACGCCTCGCGATTGCGGGTCCGCAGGACAACCAGAACCCCGAGGTCGCGAGACTAGCGGCGATCCAAGAGGCCACCGATTTTGGCATGATCAGCTTGCTCACCGCGCAAACGATCCACGACCCACCAACTTCGGCGTGGGGACGTGAAACCGCAGCGGGCAACAGCGCGACGAGCGCAGACGGCAACATGTGGGCAGACGCGATGGGCGATGCTCCTGGCAACGGCGCGTTGACGTTGAGCGGCACCGGCGATGGCGCGGGCGGACACGGCACTGGCATCGCCATCAAGGGTGTCGGCACGATTGGCAACGGCACCGGATCAACGGGCGGCATCGGCAAGGGTCACGGAATTTTGCCCGGCAACTACAAGACCAAAGACATCAGCCTCAAACCCGGAGTCACGACGGTCAACGGACACATCCCGCCGGAGGTCATCCAGCGAATCGTGCGCCAGAACTTCGGCCGCTTTCGGCTCTGCTACGAGGCAGGTCTCCGCGGCAACCCAGGCCTCAGCGGGCGAGTGGCCGTGAAGTTCGTCATCGACCACGATGGCAGCGTCATGCTCGCACAAGATGGCGGTTCGGATCTGGCCAATCCCGACGTCGTGAAATGCGTCGTGTCGGCAATTCAGAGCCTCTCCTTTCCAATCCCCGACGGCGGAGTCGTCACCGTCGTGTATCCGATCACGCTCGCCCCTGGCGAGTGATCACTCGAGTAGACCGAGCAGGAGTCGGCGACCCACCGTTCGAATCACTCTGCTAACTTTGCAACGTGGCGCAGCTCCCGACTCCGTTCGTCTCTTATCGTACGTTCGCCGAGCGTGAGCTCGCGAGCGAAGAGAAGCACGAGTGGCACGACGGCATCGTCGTCGCGATGGCGGGTGGCACGCCGCGCCATGGCGCGCTCACGATGCGTGTCGGAGCCGCGTTGACCGCAGCGCTCGCAGGTCGCCCATGTCAGGTCTTCAGCTCCGACGTGAAGATTCGCAGCGTCGCGACTCGGTTAGGCACTTATCCAGACGTCTCTGTCGTGCGCGGCGACTTGCAGGTCGACGACGACGACCCCAACAGCATCCTCAATCCGATCTTGGTGGTCGAGGTGTTGAGCGACTCGACCGAGGCCTACGATCGCGGCGCCAAATTCGCGAACTATCGAGCCATCCCGTCGATGCGCGCCGTGTTGTTGGTCAATCACCGAGCAGACAAACTCGAGCTCTTCGCGGCGGGAGCCGAGTCGTGGGCGTTGATCGAAGCGGCCCCGTCTGACGTCCTCCGAATCGAAGCGCTCGATGTGTCGATCGCCGTCGCAGAAATTTATCGCGAGCCTCTGCCGCGCTGATTTTTGCGCCTTCCAGATCACGGTCGCTGATTTGAGTTAGATTGATCGCATGAGCGAAGAGCTCGAAAGTCTGCCTCCCGCAGAGCGTGCTTGGATCGTGAACGACGAGCTGCGCTGGCGCCGTGCCCACGAAATCGCCGCACGCCACCCAGACGTTGACGTCAGCGGTGTCTATCGCGTGCTGCGCAACTTGGAGAAGCCACCCTCTCGCCGGCTAAGGGACGCGCTATTTCATGGAAGACTTTTCCGCATTCACGAACGGTGAGCGAACGCTGCTCTTGGCGCTCGAGCGTTGCGGCGTGCGCTTCATGATCGTGGGTCTTGGCGCCGCCGTGCTGCAGGGCGCCAACGCAGCCACGCGCGACATCGACCTTTGGTTCGAGGACCTCGCAGATCCCCGCATCGGAGAAACGCGCGAACAATGACTCGAACTCGCGGCTTTGTCGGGGCTCGTGATGAGTTCGCACGCCACTCGAATCGAAGCGCTCGATGTGTCGATCGCCGTCGCAGAAATTTGTCGCGAGCCGCTCCCGCGCTGACGGTCAGGCGGTATCATCGGCGCACAGATGCGCATCGTCCACGCCGCCGACCTCCACATCGATAGTCCGATGCGCGGCCTCTCGCGCTACGACGGCGCGCCTGCGGCCACGATGCGCGGCGCCACGCGCGTCGCGATGACGAACCTCATCAACCTATGCCTCGAAGAGCGGGCGGATCTGTTGCTGCTCGCGGGCGACGTGTTCGATGGCGACTGGAAGGACTACTCGACCGGGCTCTTCTTTCAAGGCGAGCTGTCACGACTGCGTGAGATCGGCGCGCAAGTCGTCACCGTGAGAGGCAATCACGACGCGCTGAATGTCGTCACGCGCGGGCTCAAACCTCTCGAGCGCGTGCGTGAGCTCGACTCCGCGCGGCCAGAGACCGTCGTGTTCGACTCGCTCGGCGTAGCGGTCCATGGGCAGAGCTTCGGCGGGCGCGTCGAGAAGGGCGACCTGGCCGAGAACTATCCGCCACTCACGCGCGACGTCTTGAACATTGGCCTGCTGCACACGTCGCTGGACGGGCGCCCCGGACACGAGCCTTACGCGCCCACGACGCTCGCGGTGCTCAAGAGCAAAGGCTACGACTACTGGGCGCTCGGACATGTTCATGCGCGTGAGGTGATCTCCACGGAGCCCTGGGTGGTGTTCCCCGGCAACCTCCAAGGCAGGCACGCGCGCGAGACAGGTGAGAAGGGCGCGACGCTGATCACGGCAGAAAACGGGCGGATTATGAGCGTCGAGGCGCGCGTGATCGACGCGGCGCGGTGGGCGCACGTGAGCGTCGTGCTCGCCGAAGAAGACAACTTCGATGACGCGCTCGCGAAGGTCCGCGCAGCCTTGGAGGACGAACGCGAACG
This sequence comes from Myxococcales bacterium, assembly GCA_025362165.1. GTDB lineage: Bacteria > Myxococcota_A > Polyangia > Polyangiales > Polyangiaceae > JANYHY01. The sequence goes on from JANYHY010000029.1 coordinate 5,294, forward strand.
CGCAGCCGATCGCACGCTCGCGGTGAGAGTCTCGATCTCCGGAACGGCAGAGGCGTACGCAGATCTCGTGAACGACCAAGAGCGCGCGGTCGCGGAGATTCGCGCGCTTGGTAGCGACCTCGGCGGCATGTGGGTCGAGAAGATCGTCGTCAGCGTGCGACCGCGCATCGATCTGGACGCCATCACCAAGCGCGATGACGGTGCCGGCGCGTTCGTTCGTGCGGTGCGCGCCCTCGAGCACGCCACAGACGCCGAGGTACAAGCGTTGACGAAGGGACTCGAAGAGCTAGAGCGCAAGCTGCCCGCGGAGCTCAAGCGCGACGGACTGTCGCTCACGAGCCCCAAGAACGTCCGCGTTTGGCTCGCGGATCTCGAACGGACGCTATTGCCGCGGATGCTCGGAGAAGACCGTTGAGGATCAAGCGGCTCTCGCTCTTGGCCTTCGGAGCGTTCGACAATCGTGAGCTGGTGTTCGCGGAGCGTGGCGCGCTCGATGTCGTTTATGGGCCGAACGAGGCTGGCAAGTCGACGAGCTTGCGCGCCGTCACGAGCGCGCTCTTCGGGATCGACGCGCACACCAAGGACGCCTTTCGTCACGAGATGCCAGATCTGCGCATCGGCGCGACGCTGGTTGGGGATGGTGACGAGTCGTTCGCGTTCGTGCGACGCAAGGGAAAGAAGGGCAACACACTGCTCGACGAGGCGGGCAAATCGTTGGACGAGGCGCTGCTTGCTCGTTGGCTCGGCGGCGCGACGCGTGATCTCTTCGAGAGCACGTACGGGCTCGACCACGAGCGACTTCGTGACGGCGCGGAGGCACTACTGGCGGGAGAGGGCGACCTCGGCGAGACGCTGTTCGGCGCGAGCCTCGGATCTGTCTCGCTGCACGAGCTCCGTAAGAAGGTCGACGCAGAGGCCGAGGCGATCTACGTGTCGCGGGGCAAGCTACCGCCGCTCAACCAAGCGCTCGGGCAGCTCGACGCCGTGAAGAGAAAGCTGCTCACCGACGCGACGTTGCCCGAAGTGTACGAGACGCAGCGGCGCGGCATCGCGGAGAACACGGCGGAGAACGAAGCTCTCGGCAAGCGACGCGCCGAGCTCGTGGCAGAGGCTACGCGCCTCGAGCAGCTCGAGAAGCTGTTGCCCGAGCTCGACGAGGCGCGGCGACGAGCCCAACAGCTCGAGGCCGACGAGCGTGCTTGCGCAGAGCGACGCGCCGCGCTCGTCGTCGATGTTGGACTCTCGAGCATGAGCGACACGATGGATGCGGTGCGTGAGCGATTGAGCGAGCAGCGAAAGGCGGTGGTGGAGCTGCCGGAGGCACGCGCCGCGCTCGCCCGCGTGGAGCTCGAGGTGGCCGACGCACTGAGGTTGGTGGGTCGCCTTGGCGATCCTGAGACGCTCCTGCTCGACGCAGCGACGCAAGCCGAGATCGAGAGGCTCGTGAGCGCGGCGCGAAGGCTCGACGATCGCGAAGAGCACACGCACCAGACGCTCCGGGCCGCGCGAGCTCGGGTCTCTCCGCACGTCGCTGGCTCGACAGACACACACGAACAAGCAGAAGCCGATACGACCGCGCTCGAGGCAGCGCTGGTGATCGCGCGAGACGTGGGTGACTCCAGTGCGGTCGCCACCAAGCTGCGGGCGCGGGTTCATCGGTTGGAGGCGGCGCTTGGTGTGAAGTTGGATTCGATCGGTGGCGCAACGGCGCTCACGCTCGAGCCGCCGAGCGTCGAGTCCGTGCTCGTCAGTGATCGCGCAGTGACCGAAGCGAGAGAGCGCCTCGCGAGCGCCAAGGTGAGCACGCGTGAGATCGAGGACGAGCTCACGGAGACGAAGCTCTCCATCGGACGCCTCGAGGCGCAAGGAGTGCCGCCCTCGTTGGACGACATCGCGAACGCACGCGCCGCTCGCGACGCTGCTTGGGAAGCGGTCACGGACGCGCGCGGAGAGGCAAGAAATAGGGCCGAACGCGCGTTCCTTGATCGCATGCGCGCCGCAGACGACGCGTCCGATCAATTGCTGCGAGAGTCTTCGCGAGCTGCGACTCATCAACAGCTCGTGCTCGAACGCGACGCCGCGACTCAGCGGCTCTCGACGGCTCAGCGCGCGGAGACCGACGCGATGGCGACGTTCGTGGCCAAGGAGAGCGAATGGCGGGAGCTCTCGACTCCGCTCGGCGCGATCACTCACGACGGCGCTCGTTCATGGATCAAGGCGCAAGCAGACGCGCGCACGGATGCAGCGCGCCTCGCGGACCTGCGCGACGAGCTCGAAGCGATAGAGACAACGGTGACAGCGGCGAGTCGAGCGCTCGCCACGAGCCTGGCGCCATTCGGCGTGGTCATGGACGAGCGCGCAGAGCTCGTGGCCACGAGAGCGCAGGCAGAGCGAGTGCTCGCGCGCGTGGCCGAAGCCAAGAGCGCGGTGCGTGATGGCAAGACGGCTGGACGCGCTGCAGAGGAGAGCGTGCGACTCGCCGAGGCCGACGTCGCCGCGCTCGAAGAAGCTCGCGATCGATGGCGGGGCCCATGGCGCAAGGTGCTCACGCAGCTCGGCCTCGATCCAGAAGCGAGCCGAGAAGCGGCGCTGGCATCGGTGGAAGCGCGCCGCCGGCTGGCGATCGCTCTCGCCTCACAGGGCACGACATCGCAGCGCGTGCAGAGCCTCGAGCGCACCACCGCCGATCTCGCGGAGCTCATGACCGATCTGCTCGCGTCTCACGCCCCAGACCTCGTTAACGCGAACCCGCTCGAGGCCGCGCAGGAGCTAGCGAAGCGCGCTTCTGCGAACGACGCCGCTGCCCGTGAAGCTACGACGACGGACGCCATGCTCGGCGAGCTACGCGCGTCGATGATCCGAGAGCGCGCCACCGTGGCTCGCCTCCTCGACACGGTGCAGGAAGCATCGTCGAACCTGCCCGATCCTTCGCTCGCGGCGGCAAACGCACGCTCGATCGAGATCGAAATCGAGCTCGAAGACATCGGTCGACAGATCGAGAAGAACCAGCGCCAGATCGGCGGGTGGGAAGCTGCCATGCGCGTCGACATGCGCTCGTCCATCGCCGCGGCGACCGCGAACGACGTGGAGGAGACGCTCGCTTTGGTGGCGGAGCTGGCGCAGCGCTATGCGCAATTGAAGCTCGCGAGCGCTGTGTTGACTCGAGAGATCGAGGCGTTTCGCGAGAGGAACCAAGGCCCGATCCTCGAGCGTGCGAGCG
>JANYHY010000109.1 GCA_025362165.1 Myxococcales bacterium
GTCGGAGCCGAAGGTGCAGGAGCCGATCGCGATCGCACAAGACGCGTCGACCGCGGACGCCGCACCTTCTCCTCTTTACGCGCCGTCGATCGACGTCGTGCTTTCGGACCCTGCGCTACAAGACGGCGCGGCGCGAGCGCAGAATGGAGACTTCTCCGGCGCGGCGAAGGCAATCGCCGAGGCGCGTGATCGGCTCAAAATATCGGCCGATCGTGCGTGTGCTTGGTCGTATGTGGAGGGCCGCATGCACGTGCTGGCCGGAGAGGACGCTGACGCGATCGTCGCGTACGACGCGGCGGGTGGGTCTGTCGCCGAGACGACGTGCCCGCTTGCTCCTTACGCGCGGCTCCGATCGGCGCAAGCGAATTTGAGGCGCGGGCTCGGCGACGAAGCAGCCGCGCGTGCCAAGCTGGTGCCCGACGACATCGCGCTCGCCGAAGAGGGCAAGCTCGCGCTCGCAGACGCTCTCGTGATGAAGACCGATCGTGCGGGCGGCGCGACGCTGTATCGAGCGTCGTTGACGAGTCATCCAAAGGGCGCGCACTGGATCGAGGTGAGCGGCAAGCTCGCCGCGGCGCTCCTCGCGGGAGCAGAGGGCGCGCCGATTGGTCACGCGAAAGAGGTCTATGACCTCGCGACCAGGATCGTGATCGAGGCGCCGGCGTTCGAGACCTCGTCCGGCGCGATCGCCGCGCGCGCCATGGCGATCGGTCTAGACTCGTCTCTCGCGAGCGCGCTCACGGACGATCAGCAGAGCAAGCGCGCGCAAGCGTGGCTCGACTCGGGCCACGCGGACAAAGCCTTCCTCGAGGCGAGCGCGATCTTTGTGCGAGTGAAAGCCGGCAAGGACAAGGCCCTCTCGTGCAAGGCGGCGACCACGCGCGCGCAGGCGTCGGGCAAGACGAAGAGCAGCACGGCGGACGCTTGGGAGGACGCGATCGTCGCGTGCGACACCGCAGGAGACGCGCTCGCGGTCGCGCTCTACAACGGCGGCAAGTCGCAGACGACGAAGGCGCCCGTCAAGGCGATGGATCACTTCGCCAAGCTCGAGCAGCTCTTTCCGACGAGCAAGCTCGCGGACGACGCACGCCTGCGCGGAGCGTTGATCCACATTGATCAAGGACAAGACGCGATCGGTCAGTCGATGTTGGAGAAGCTGGCAGACGACTACCCCGCTGGCGACATGAAGAGTGACGCGCTCTTTCGAGTCGCCCTCGCTCACATCATCAAGAGTGATTGGGCCGGAGCGGCGACGTGGCTCGATCGCATCACCAGTTCCGATCCGAACGATCGACATTGGGCGACCGCCGGGCGTGCGGCTTATTTCAGGGCGCGAGCGGCGTTGGAGCAGGGCGATCGCGGCGCGGCCATCAAGGGCTTCACGACCGTCATCACCGAACGTCCGCTCATGTTCTACATGCTGGTGTCGTACGCGCGCCTCTCGGAGCTCGACGCCGCCGCAGCGAGCAAGGCTCTCGCCGACGCCGAAGCAAGGGAAACGAGCAGCCCTGCGCTCTCGGTCGCCCGAGCCGAGCTGAGCAAGCCGGAGTTTCAGCGTGCGCTGCGGCTGCTGGAGGTCGGAGAGAACGACGCCGCCAAGAAGGAAATGATCGCGGCAGGCGTGTTGACGGACGCGGCCGACGCGGAGCTCGTGTGGCTCGCGGCGTCACTCTTCGATCGCGCGGGTGCGCCTGAGATCGGCAGCGGGCTCACGCGATCACGCGTGCTGGATCACCTCTCTCATTGGCCCATCGGTCGCGCGCGTGCGTGGTGGGAGGCCGCGTATCCGCGCGCATTCGAGCCGCTCGTGAGCGACGCGAGCAAGGCTCATCACGTACCGCGACCGCTCGTGTGGGGCATCATGCGCGAAGAGTCCGCGTTCTTCCCGGAGGTCGTGAGTCCGTCTGCGGCTTACGGTCTGATGCAGCTGTTGGCGTCGACGGCGAAGGCGACCGCGAGGGGAACGAGTGTGCCTTTCGACGAGGCGTCTCTGAAGCGCCCCGCACCTTCGATCGCGCTCGGCACCAAGCTCCTCCAGCAGCTCCGCGGTCAGTTCCCCCGCAACGTCGCGCTCGCGATCCCTTCGTACAACGGCGGCGCGGGCGCGGTCGGCAAGTGGCTCGCAGCGCGAGGGACGCAAGACTTCGACGTCTGGGTCGAGCAGATCCCCTGGGACGAGACGCGCAACTACACCAAGCGTGTGCTCTCGAGCATGGCGGCGTACGCGTACCTCTACGATCGCGACGCGCTCGACGAGGTGCTGCACCTACCGAAGCGCGCTGACGGAGCGCCGTGACCGACGAGCTTGTGGCGCAGCCGCCTCTCTTCGTCGTCGCGACTGAGCGTCACGTGGAGAGACTCGCGTCGGCGAGCTTGCGCGCGGTCACACGGCAGCGGCTGTTCGAGCGGCTCGCTTCGTCGCTGCTCGGCGATGTGACCTTCGCGAACCCGATGGAGGCACGGTTGGCGCTCGCGGGGGCGTCGCTCTCGGACGACGGAGCGATCGGCGCGATCGATGCGACCCTGGCGAAGCTCCGCGAGTCGAACGTCGAACAGAGCGCGCTCGTCGATTTGGGCGCAGGATCTGGGCCGATCGCCGATCGCGCGAGGATGCTCGCGCGCGCGATGCGTGAGTTGGACGAGCGCCTCCTGCGCGTGGGTCTAATCGACGGCCGGCGAGTGCGAGAACTGCTCGCGTCTGTCGTGACGCGGTTGGACGGCGCCCTCGTCGCGAAGGCGATCGGCGCGACCGAGGTGCAGGCGAGATGGATCGTGACGTGGACTCCGGCCGACGCGCGTCTGTGGCGAGCTCTCGACGCCGCGCTCTCGCGTGCGGGGGGGCGCGCTCACGTGGAGCTTGCGTCGTTCGATCGAAGGTTGGACGCAGAGCGTGAGCGTGATCCCTTGGAGATCGTTTGGGACGAGCTCGCGCAGCACCTGGAGGAGCCGCCGTCGCAGCGAACGATCGAGGCCGTGCTCGGAGACCTCACGCTCACGACGCCGCTTCATCCGGCAAGTCTTGCGAGAGTTGCGCTTCGTGACGCGACCGACGCTCGCGCAGAGTCGAAGGCAGCGGCAGACGCGATCGCGAGCGAGCTCGACAAGGGAACTCCGATCGACCGGATCGCGGTCGCCGTGCTCGACGCAGACTCCACGAGCGCGCGCTCACTCGCTCGAACGCTGCGGCAGGCCGGTGTCCCGGTGTTCGACGCGCGGACGTCCACGTCCTCATCGCTGCTGGCGACGGCGCGCGAGGCGCTCGAGCTCGCGGGAAGGAGCCTCGAGCGGACGCGCGTCGCCGCGCTGCTGCGCTCTTCGTACCTGGACGGCGCTGCGCTCACGGGGTTGCAAGGTCGACAAGCGCGACGCGCGATGGACGATCTCGCGTACGCGCTCGAGACGACGCCGACCGAGAGCGCGCAGGATGCGGTCTCCGCGCTGGTCGCGACCGCGGCCGCCGCGCGCTTCGCTACTCCCGCGCTGTTGGAGTTGGCGCGAGCGCTGGCCGAGATCCTGGGCTCGGTGGAGCTCGAGCGATCACGCGCGGATCATGTTCGGGTGACGCGCGAGGTCCTCGCTCGACTCGGGCTCTCTCCGCGCGCGGACGACGCGCTCAAGCGCGCTTGCTCCACAGATGCTCCGATGAATGCTCCCGCCGCGATGGATGTCTCGGCCCACTTCAATGACGTGTTCGCCTGGAACGCGCTCGTGGGCTCGCTCCTCGACCTATCACGCGCCGCCGAGCGAGTGGGCTCGCACGAAGCTGTGCCGGCGACGCGCTTTCGTCACGAGCTCTGGCGAGAGGTGGAGGGACGACTCAGAAGGAGCGAGGGCGCGCGAGCGAACGCAGTGCGCCTCGTGGCATTGACCGAGCTCGCGGAGGAGGATTTGGCGCTACTCGTCGTGTGCGGCGCCACGGCCGAGGCGATCCCAGGACGTGGTGAGGAGTCGGGGATGCTCCCTGCGGCGCTCTCCAACGCGTTGCGCGCGCGTGATCCGCTGGCAGCGCCGCCGCTCCGAGCGTTGTCTGCCGCGCGTGAGATGGCTGCGCTCGCGTGGGCAGCGGCGCGCGCGGAGCGTGTGATTCTGTGCAGGCCGACGCACGACGACAGCGGCACATCGATCGCGGCGGCTCCGCTCGTCGAATGGCTGAAGCGCGCTGGCGTTGATCACGTTAGGTTCGGCGCAGGAGTGATCGCGGATCGCCCATGGACGCGCAGGGATCGCGCGCTCGCCGTCCTCGCGATCGCGCCAGATCACGCAGACTCGCTCGCACCGGAAGCTGCGCGACGCGCGCGCATCGAGAGAGACCGTGAGGCGTTCCACCACGGCGGCGACGACCTCGACTGGACGATCGTCGGCAAGCTCGGACCCGATCCCGTGGTTCGCGCCGTGCTCGAGAGCGAGACGGGCGGCGGCGCGCACGCGCTCGGCACCACGTCGCTCGAGAGGTTCGCCGCTTGCGCATTTCAAGGGTTCGCGCAGTCGATCCTCGGCGGTCGAGAGGAGACCTTAGCGGAGGACACACCCACCCGCCGAGACGAAGGCAACCTCGCGCACGACATGCTGCGCGCTGCGTTCGACGCTACCCATGACATGTGGAGAGAGCGACCGCGCAGGCGTGACGCGATGATCGCCCGCGCCGTCAGCGCCGTCGACAAGCTCATCGGCGAGCGCGCGCGTGGGCTCCGGCTCGCGGCTCTGCGCAGGCTGCGCGTGGAGGTGATCGGAGTCCTCGAAGCAAGCATCGAGGATGTGGAGTGGGACTTCGAGACCGCCGAGCGGGAGTTCGCGCCGGGCGCCGCGTGGCCTGCGCTGCAGCTCGGGGAGGCCGATACCCGACTGTCACTGACTGGCAAGATCGATCGCGTCGACCTCTCACACGACGGCGGCCGGGTTCGCGTGCTCGACTACAAACGGCGCGCTCAACCGTTCACCGCTACCGAGCTCGGAAGCACGCGGTTGCAGCTCCCGATTTACGCGCGCGTCGCTGGCAAGGAGCTCGGCCGCGCCGAGACGTCGGGTCAATATCTCCTCACGCACATGCCGTCTGCGTCGCCTCCGCACGACTGGGCCAAGCGTTGGGACGCGCTCGGCGTGTGTTCGAACGACTCGCCTCTCGTCAACGATTTGTTGGAGATGATCCGATCGATCCGCCAAGGCGTCGTGCTGCCGAAACCCAAGCAAGACAAGAGCTGCCAGCACTGCGGCTCGGACGGCGTTTGCCGGCGCCCACGGTTCGCGATCCCTCGCGACGACTAGATCCGACGAACCAACGCTGATCCACCACCCTCCGCGAACGGTCGCGAGGTGCGCGCTCAATCACGAGCCATTTGGCCGTGTCTTGAGCCATCCATCCTTCGGCACATCGCTTGCGAAGGGGCTTCCCATGCGATCACTCATCCTGTTGCCCGTTGCCCTGCTCATCGCCTGCTCAGCCCACGTGAAGGATCCAGGGTACGCCCAGGGGTCGGCCCTCGAGTCCGCTGCTGTTGTGGACTGGAGTGGATTCCCTGACTACCAGCAGTGCCTCGTTGGCGTTCAAGTGTTCTATCCAGCGCGCTTCAACGCGCTCGTTCCCAGCGCGCGCAATTGGGACACTGGCACTTGCGCAGCGCAGGGCGCTTGTCACATCTGGATCGACGACATCCCCGATTCCAACACGTGGGAGCGCATTCCCAATGATGGCACCAGCATGCCCTCTGCGTACGACATGGTCGTGTTCCCAGAGACCTCTACGAACCCGTGGGGACACATCGCCGCCGTCGATCACGTGGACTCGTCCGGCAACATCTATGTCATGGACGACAACTACAATTCAGACGAACGAAGAGCCGCGCGCCCGCATACGGTCTGGCGCGCGCCGTATGGTTGGTATCATTTGAGGTCATTGAGCAAAGACGCGCCGCCGCCACAGTCTTCAGCGAGCTGTCCGAACAATGGACTCTATTGTGGGGGTGATTATGTGAGTGGTGACTCGAGCACTCTGTATCGATGCTCCAACCATCAATTGTCAGTCGAGCAAACCTGCAACAATGGTTGTCACGTCAACCCCAATGGTTTGGATGACGTCTGCAACGCGGCGCCCGCGCCGGTCTCCACTTGGTGTCCCAATGATGGAATGTATTGCGGCGGCGACTACATCTCTGGGGACGCCAATACGCTCTATAGATGTTCGAGCCATCAATTGACGGTCTCGCAGTGGTGCAGCAATGGATGCTCCGTTCAGCCAAACGGCTTGGACGACTTCTGCAACTAAAACCCCTGCGACGAGAACCTGAAGAGCATGACGTGCGCCGTGTCCGCCAGCGGGTGAGTCACGATCGCGCCATCATTCGCGCCGCCCACGTAGTGGACGAGGTGACAGCCGTTCTTCTGCGCGTAGCCAGTGCCGAACACCGAGACATGATTGACGCCCGCAAGCCTCGACTGAATCTTCGCCGCGAGCGCGACTGGATCTTGTGAGGTGAACTGAGGGCTGTGCACGCCGAGTTGAGTGTACGAGAGCGGATCGTCGTGCCAACCCTCGGACCACGCGCCGTCAGGCAGCGGGATGTCGGTCTCGTACAGGAACACGTCGCCGTTGAACGCGCCGATGTCGACGGCCACATCATAGATGGCGTTCGCGGCACGGACTTGCAGGTGGACGTGCTGATCGTCGCCGTTGCAGCTCGAGGGGCCAGCCTTCGGCACCACGTACGCGAGAGTGCCGTCGAGGCGTCCGTGCTGAGTGTTGATGATCGCGCCCGTCTGCTTGGACAGCGGCGTGCACGCGCTCGTGTACGTGGGCGTCCCGTCGTTCGGATCAGCGATCGCTCCATCCGGCGTGATCGAAGAGTCGCTCGTGGATGAATCGCCGCCGGCATCTTGCTGGCTCGATGCGTCCGTGATGGGCGCGACCTGGTTGGTGCCGCCGCAAGCAATTACCGTAAGCAACAGGACAACTACGGAGAAACAGCGCGGCCGCCTCATCTCGACATCATACGCGATGTCGACGGTTCGTTGTACGCTCGGGATCGATGCAGCCTGGCGACGTCGTACAAGGACGTTTCCGCGTCGAGGCCGAAGCGGGCTCGGG
>JANYHY010000199.1 GCA_025362165.1 Myxococcales bacterium
GCCGAGCAGAGCGCGCGCATCCCCAACCACCCGCTGCTTCGCGAGCGGCTCGCCGAGATCGACGCACAGGAGCAGACCGCGCAGAAGGGCTCCGGAACGCGCGCTCTACCGCGGCAGCCGACGAGCTCCGTGACCGACGACGAGTCGTTCGACATCGCCGCCTCGCTCGACGCGCTCGAGGCGCTCGACGTCGCTCCCGAAGCGGCGAACCTGATGAACGAGACCGGTCAGGTCGACGTCGAAGAAGTCTTCGCGAAATTCAAAGAGGGTGTCTCCAAGCAGCTCTCCGTCGACGATGGACAAGCGCACTACGACCTCGGCCTCGCGTACAAGGAGATGGGGCTCACCGCAGACGCCAAGAGCGAGTTCGAGATCGCCGCGCGCGATGCCAACCGCGAGTGCGTGTGTCGCTCGATGATCGGGACCATTTTCCTAGAGGCAGGCGAGCTCGACAAAGCGATCGACGCCTTCCAGAAGGGCCTCGCCGCGCGCGTGCGCACGCCGGAGCAAGAGACCGTCCTCTGCTTCGAGATCGGCGCTTGTTACGAGACGAAGCGACAGAACCGAGAGGCGCTCTCCTATTTCCACCGAGTCGCGCGCCGTGATCCGACCTATCGCGATGTGGAGGAGCGCCTCCGTCGTTTGTCGAAGCCGGAGGTGAAGCCGCCCGTCCGCGCGCTCGCGGTGAACGCAGGCGAAGACGAGTTCGATCGCGCGTTCGACGAGATGCTCGGCTCCGATGACGACCCGAAGAAGAAGGTCAAGAAGCTGAGCTGAGCCGGCGCGCTGCGACCAAGAGCTTCTGCGCCCAAGGGTCGTCTGTGGTGAGCTCGGAGAGGACGACGGCTCGCGGCTCGCGTTGCATGTAGATTGCACGAAACACGCGCTCGACCTCTTTTACGCTCGACGGAGGTACGTCTCTGCGAACGAGGCCCACCGTGTTCACGGCTCGCACGCGCGCGCGATCGCCCTGCACGATCACGAACGGTGGGACGTCGCGCTCCACCATCGCGCCCGCGGCGACGAACGCGCCCTCGCCTATGGTGACGAACTGCGCGACGCCAGCGAGCCCGCCGAACGTCACCCAGTCGTCGACGCGGACGTGACCGGCGAGCTGCACGCCGTTCGCGATCACGCAGTGAGAGCCGACGACCACGTCATGAGCGACGTGAGCGCCGACCATGAAGAGGTTGTGCGAGCCGATCCGCGTTTCGGTGTCGCGTGTACCTCTGTGCACGGTGACGTGCTCGCGAAAGACGTTGTTCGAGCCGACGATCAAGCGCGTCGCCTCGTGTTTGCTGCGCTTGTCTTGAGGTGCGCCGCCGATCACCGCGAACGAGAACACCTCGTTGCCGTCACCGAGCGTGGAGGGGCCTTCTATCACCGTGTGCGCCGCGAGCTTGTTGCGCGCACCGATCCTCACGCCCGCGCCGACGACCGAGAGCGCGCCTACTTCCACGTCGGACGCGAGCTCGGCGGACGCGTCGATGACCGCGCTCGCGTGCCTCATCTCACCCGTCTCGATCGACCACGCTCGCGAGGAGCTCGCCCTGCGCGCAGAGCGTGCCGTCGACGGAGGCCTCGCCGTGCAGCTTCCACACGTTGGTGCGGTGGTGAATCACGCTCACCTCCAGATCGAGCTTGTCGCCAGGGATCACAGGGCGGCGGAACTTCGCCTTGTCGATGCCGAGGAAGTACATCAGCGAGTTCGACGCGTCGAAGGGCTCGCTCGCGTACGCGAGGATGCCGCCGATCTGCGCCAGCGCTTCGAGGATGAGCACGCCGGGCATGATCGGCCGCGACGGAAAATGTCCCAAGAACCAGGGCTCGTTCATCGAGACGCACTTGTGTCCGCGGATGGACTCGTGCGGCGTGATGCTCGTCACGCGGTCGACCATCACGAACGGATATCGGTGAGGGAGGATCTGGAGGATCCGTTCGATCTCGAGAATGGTCGCGGTCATCGGGATTTCTTGTAGAGCCTGGCGAGTCCGCGCAGCCATCGAAGGCGCGGCTGCGCTGGGTATCCTGCCACGACCGCGCCTGCGGGTACATCGCCGATGACGCCGCTCTTGGCCGCGATCAAGGCGCCGTCGCCGATCGTGACGTGATCGGCGATCCCGACTTGCCCGCCCATCAGCACGGCTCTACCGACGACCACCGATCCCGCGAGCCCGCACTGCGCGGCGATGATCGTCCCTTCTCCTACGTCCCCGTTGTGACCGATGTGGCAGTGCGCGTCGATCTTGGCGCCGCGACGAACGCGCGTCGGCGAGAGCGTGCCCGCGTCGACCGTGGTGAGCGGGCCGATGTAGACGTCGTCTTCGATCACGACGCCGCCGAGCTGGGGGACCGCACGCGTCTCGCTCCCGCGCGTCGCCCAACCGAAGCCGGGGTGACCGATCACCGCGTATGCGCCGATCGTCACGCGAGCGCCCACGATCACGCGGGGTCCGAGCGTCGCGGTCGCGTGTATGATGCACCCTTCGCCTAGCGTGGGCGGATCGTCCTGTACCTCGCACTCGTCGAGGAGCTCCGCGAGCGCCCAGCTTGCGGACGGATGCGACCACACCTGCGCGCCGAGGAGCCGTGCGTCGTTGGCGAGCTCTTCACTCACGAGCAAGCACGCACCTCTCGCCGCTGCTGCTGCGCCTTCTGTCACGAAGCGCGCAGAGGTCACAGGAGCGAGCGCACCGCGACCCGCCTCGGAGACACGCCAAAGCGACTCTACGAGGGCGACCTGGTGGTCAGTCCTCCCTCCGTGCGAACGCGCGAGATCGCCGAGCGATCGAGCGCGACGCAGTCGCAACTCAGTGACCGGCAGAGGGCGCAGGCGCAGGCGCAGGCGCGCCAGACGGTGCAGGCGGGGGTGTCGGCGAGGCAGAGCCGCCGCTGTTGTAGAGCGTGATGCACTTGTCCGTGATGTCGAGATCCGTGCGGACGTACGCGACGGTTGCTTTGTCAACGACGAGGTCGAAGCCCTCGGTGGTCGCGATTCGCTTCACGATGCCAACGATCTTCTCGAAGACCGGATCGGTGAGCTCCTTCTGCTTCTTCTCGAGCTCTTTGTTGTAGTCGACGAAGACTGCCTGAAGCTCCATCAGCTGCTTTTGCAGGTCTTCCATGCGCTTGGTGTATGCGTCTTTGGAGATCGCGCGCGCCTGCTTGTCGATGTCTTCCTTCTGCTTCTGCAGGTCCGTTTGCTTGCGATTGAGCTCCTGCTGGCGGCTGTCGAACAGCTTCTTCAGCGTGGCTGTGGCGCGGAGGCCGTCCTCGGTCTGCATGACCGCGCGCTGAATGTCGACGACTCCGACCTTCATGCCCGCTTGTTGCGCGCGCGCATCACTGGTGAAAACGAGCGCCAAGAGGAGAGCGCCGAGCACAAAGAACAATCGCTGCATCCGTGGCGAATTAGCCGCTTCGAGGGTCCACGTCAAATGCTCCACGACCGGCTTTCGCGGGCGCACTGTGCACCGCTGTCCACACCGTGGGCGGCAACTTGGTCGCACGGCTGGCCACAGGCCTTCGACGAAACCCCTTCAAGTCGCCGTGCTGAACACGAGGTGCGCGTGGCACAGGTCTTGGATAGACTGATGCAGTCCGAGACGTTTCCTCACCGGTCCGAGCAGTGGACCGAATGGACCTTTGGAGAGCCCGATGATCACGTTGAGCAACATCACTCGTCCGTTTGCGGTCTTTGCGACTCTGTCCGGAATCGGCCTGATGTCATGGACTCAAGGGGGCTGTAGCGGGCCGGACACGCGCTACTACTGCGACACGACGGGTTGCTATCAGTGCGACGGCTACGGCTGCACCACGGTCAACCCGCCGTCGAATCAGGCTTGCACCGGCAACGCGAGCTGTCCGTCTGGGCAAGTTTGTACGAGCAAGGGTTGCACGGTCGAGTGCTCGAGTGACTCACAATGTCCCAAGGGCACTGTTTGCAGCAAGGCGGGTCTGTGCGCCGCTCCGAACGACAACCCCACCACCGTTGAGTGCACCACCAAGAAAGACTGCGCGGCGAGCTCGCAATGCGTCGGCGGCAAGTGTCAAGCGTGCGGCGGAACCAACGGGCCGTGCTCGTGCGCGACGTCGGCAGACTGCGCGGCGAACGAGTCCTGCTCGGGCGGCTTGTGCACGGCGACGTCGAACCTGTGCAAGTACTCGAGCGAGTGCGCGCAAGGCAAAGTGTGCGCTGATGGCCAGTGCGTCACCGACTGCAGCGTCAACGCGCAGGCGTGTTCGGCAGGCCAGGTTTGCAAGAACGGCGCGTGCGAGCCGGACCCGAACGCCAAGCCCCAATGCACTCTCGACGCGAACTGCGGAGGCAGCACGCCGAAGTGTGTCGGCGGAAAATGCACCGCGGCTTGCGTGAAGGACGTCGACTGCGGTGCAGGCAACTACTGCAACCAGGGCGCGTGCGTCGTCGACAACCGCCCCGTGAGCAACTGCAGCAGCACCGCGCAGTGCGCGTCCAACCAGCAGTGCGTCTCTGGCTTCTGCAAGTACACCTGCGCGACGGACAACGAGTGCAAGCTCATCGACGCGCGCATCGGCTACTGCGGCAAAGACAAGGTCTGCCGCTCGCAGCAAGAGGCGCAAGCGCAGTGCACGAGCTCAGGAGACTGCACGGGCGGCAAGCTCTGCGTCGCCAACACCTGCCAGTGAGCGACTAGCTCTCTTCTTCGGTGAAGAGAGAGGGCGGCGCGTCGCAGGCCTCGGCGGGTTGCTCGACCTGCACAGTGATGTACTCGACGCGATAGGTCTCACGCAGGTGGCGCGCGAGCTTGCTGACGAGGTGCGGCTCGGTGCCGTCTGCGTGGATGTGCACGACGATAGCGTCGTGTCCGGCGCCGAGCGTCCAGACGTGCATGTCGTGGACTTCCCCGACGCCAGGAAAACGCTGGATCGCCTTGCGAATGGCGGGCACCGGCAAATGTAGAGGAGCCGCCTCGATCAAGACCATGAGCGCGTCGCGTAGCAAGCGCACGGCGCCGAACCCGATGATGATCGCTACGAGGAAGCTCGCGATGGGATCCGCCGAGACCGGACCGCCGAAGCGCACGATGAGTGCCGCGACGAGCGCCGCTACCGAGCCGAGCGTGTCTCCGATGAGATGAAGGCGTGCTCCGCGAAGGTTGAGCGTGTGCCCAGCGCCGTCGTGCTTGTGATCGTGACCTTTGTGATCATGATCGCCGTGATCGTGCCCGGCGTGCCCGATGACGTCATGGAGCAGCCACGCGGAGATGCCGTTGACCACGAGCGCTCCCACTGCGACGACCAGCATGATCGATGGCTCAGGCTTCGACTCGTTCTGCAGCGCGTCGATCGCGCGGCGCACGATCTCGAACGTGGCGAAGAGCACGAGCATCGCGTTGAACAGCGCTGCCACCGGCTCCGCGCGGCGTAGGCCGAACGTGAACCGCGGAGTCGGGCGGCGCACGGCGACGCGCATCGCCACGAGGCTCATCGCGAGCGCCAGAACGTCCATCAAGAGGTGCAGAGCGTCCGCCTGCAAGACGTTGCTGCGCGCGACGATCGCCCCTGCAAACTCGAACAGCAAGAACGACGACACGATCACGAGCACCATCGTCAGCCGTCGTGCCTGCTTGGCCTCCTGAGGCGTGAAGCTCCCCTTCGCTCCACGTGTAGGAGTCGGACCCGCATGCCCATGATCGTGATCATGATCGTGATCGGTCTTCGCGGGGGTAGTCACACTACAGCCGCAGCTTCACTGCCAAGGCCAACTCAACGCTAGACGAGTACATAGTCTTCGGTGATGCTGGTCGTCGAGGTCGCCAGGACGCTCGTGGTCTCTTCGTCTCGCTCGACGGCCATGACATACAGGCTCAGCAAGATGGCTGGATGCTCGCG
>JANYHY010000242.1 GCA_025362165.1 Myxococcales bacterium
TGTCCGAGGAGCGATGGCAGCGCGCGTATCAATACATCCGCTCGCGGCCGGAGCTCGAGGACATCGTCATCAGCGGCGGTGACGCGTATCAGCTCCGCGCGACGCAGCTCGAGGAGATCGGTGAGGCGCTCCTCGCGATGCCCAACGTGCGCCGCATGCGCTTTGCGACCAAGGGTCCGGCGGTGATGCCGATGAAGCTCATCACGGACGACCCGTGGCTCGACGCGCTCACGCGCATCGTCGAGAAGGGCCGCAAGCTCCACAAAGAGGTGGTGCTCCACACGCACTTCAACCACCCCAAGGAGATCACCGAGATCACGCGGCGAGCGCTCAATCGCTTGATGGAGCGCGGCATCTTCACGCGCAACCAGAGCGTGCTGCAGCGGCGCGTGAACGACACGCCCGAGATCATGGGCCTCTTGGTCAAGCGACTTGGGCACGTCAACGTGCACCCCTATTACGTCTACGTTCACGACCTCGTGAAGGGCGTGGAAGATCTGCGCACCACCCTCGACACTGCGCTCTATTTAGAGAAGCACGTGCGCGGGACGACGGCCGGGTTCAACACCCCGGTGTTCGTCGTGGACGCGCCTGGCGGCGGAGGCAAACGCGACGCGCACTCCTTCGAGTACTACGATCGTGAGAGCGGCATCAGCGTGTTCACCGCGCCGAGCGTCAAGCGCGGGGAGCTCTTCACGTACTTCGATCCGCTCGATCAGCTCAGCGAGTCCGCGCGACGTCGCTGGGCCGATCCGCGCGAGCAGCAGGTGATGATCGACGTCGCGCTGCAGCGCGCGAAGGAGCACGTGCGCTGATGGCTTATGGTTATCCCCCACAGCAGCAGTTCCCGCAGCAAGGGCTGCCCCACCCGTTCCAGCCCAACCCGGCAGATTCGGTGAGGCCGCTCGCGATCGCGTACATCGTGTATGCGGTCTTCGTCGGACTCGCGGTCGTCATCTTGCCCGTTTATTTGATCATCATCGTCGCAGCGTTCGCAGGAGCGGGCGCGGACATGCCGAGCGAAGACGCTGCTCCGATGATGGCGTTTGGTGGCGCGATGACCGTGATTTTGGGGTTCGCGGAGCTCTTGCTGCTGGCGAAGCTCGTGCTCTTGATCCTCGCGGCGCGGAACCTGTTCCGCATGAAGGGCTATGGCCTCTGCTTCGCTGCGGCGATCGTGAGCTGCTTGAACATGCCGCTTGGCCTGGCCCTCGGCATCTGGTCGTTCTTCGTGCTGAGCAGACCCGACGTGAAGGCTGCCTTCAGCTGATCATCGAAACTCTGCGACGTCGATCCCCGCGTCCGCGGCGCGCAGATCCTCGTCGTATTGCCGGCGCGCTTCACTCGCGCCCATCGCCTTCACGCGCCACCAAGCGTTGAGCGTGATGATCACGACGAACATGCCGATGACGATCGCGATCTCTCCTCGGCTGAATTTCCAGTTCATGACTGCGTTCAGAACGCGTACGCGAAGGAGAGACGCCCGACGACACGTGGTGACTGCGCGGAGAGACCCGCAGCAGGACCAGCGGCGAACATGAGTTTGTGATCCAACGCGTCGAACGAGAGTGAGGGACCGATGAAGTGTCGCGCGCCGCGCTCTGCTGCGTCGCCGGCGAGCTCCTCGAGATCTTGACCTACGTACTCGACGCCTGCGCGCACCGGGCCGAACACGCGCACGCTCGCGCCAGCGATGACGAGCAAGTCGACGCCATCACGCGCGGTCGCGAAGACGTGCTCACCGTGTGCTGTCGTGCCCAATCGAAGTCGACCCACGTCGTAGGTCGCGGAGACTCGCGCGTAGACTCCGTTGTCTGCGCTGCGATCACGTAGATACCCGCCGCCCAGCACGAGCTGGAACGGAGAGCGCGTGCGTGAGAGCGGAGCGAAGCGCAATCCGCCCACCATTCCAGTGGCGAGGCCGTCTCCAAACCCGACGACGCCAGTCGCTTGCAAGCTGAGCATCGGCAGTACGCCGAGCTCGGCGCCGAGCTCCTGCAGACCGCCGGGAGCCGACGTGTTCGAAGCGAACGGGCGCGTGACGCTGGGGCCGCCGCTCGAGGTGTAGGTCGTGCGCGCGGTCACCACCGCTGCGAGCGGCGCGGGGATACTTGCGTCGTCAACGAACAGCCATAAGCGCTGCGCACGCTTCTCCGGCGCGACGTCGGACCTCACCGCGTCAGGAGCGGGCGTGTCGTCGGCGAGCGCAGCACCAGCGACGGACACGGTCCCGATGAACACGGCGGTCGCTAGCGGCTTTCTACCTTGGCAAGTGCGCTTCATCGCGCCAACGGTTGTACGATTCGCGCGGCTTGGCGTCGAGTCCCTCGGTGTTGCACGCTCGCATAGCGAGACCTCGAGTTGATGCTAGTCTGGACCTCATGCGCGCGTTCATGTCTCTCCTCGCTCTGCCGTTGGCCGCTGTGTCCGTCATCTCCTGTGGGCAGGTCTCCGAACCTCCGCCGCCCTCGTTCAAGTTCGAGGTGAAGGCAGAGAGCGACCCAGGCGTGCCTATCTCCGGCGTGATCTTGACGCGCACGGGAAAGGAGATCGGCAAGACTGACGCGGCCGGCAAGGCCTCCATGGTCTTCCAAGGCAACGAGGGAGACACGTTCGATCTCTACGTCAAGTGCCCCGAGGCAGACTACATGTCCCCGCTCACGCCGATCGTCGTGCGACTGAGCAAGCTCTCGGACGGCAAGAGCTTGAGCGCCTCGGTGCGCTGCTCGCCGTTGAAGCGCAAAGTCGTCGTCGCAGTGCGCGCGGACGGCGGACCCAACCTCCCCGTCATCTATTATGGCAACGTGATCGCGCGGACAGACTCGGCCGGCGCCGCTCACTTCTTCGTCATCGCCAAGCCGAGCGAGCAGCTCCAGTTCACGCTGAGCACGGACGAGCCGGGCAACGACCGCATCCAGCCGAAGAACCCGAACCTCACGGTCCTCGTGAAAGACCAAGACGACGTCTACATCGTGGATCAGCCGTTCCAACAGCAGAAGACCGTCGTGGTCGTCCACAGCGCACCCGCCATCCACCATAACGGCCCGCGCCCGCTCTGACAGTCCCCACTTCCAATCGCTGATGCGCGGGTGTTCCCAAACGCGTCGAACGCGGGTAGCGTGCTCTGCATCATGGATCGACGTGCCCTGCTCATCGCTCTCGCAGTGTCATTGGTCGGCGTCCTGCTCCTCGTGCTGTATCTCAAGCGCTTCGAGCGCGAGGCGTCGGGCGGGGACAAGGTCAAGCTGCTGATCGCGGTCAAGCCGATGGAGCGCGGCAAGCCCATCACCGAAGACGAGCTCTCGACCCACGACGTTCCCATCGCTTACGTGGAGCCCAGGGCGATCCGCGACGGCGAGAAGTCGAAGATCATCGGCCTGCGTTTGGGCACCACCATCCAGGCTGGCCAAACGCTGATGTGGACCGACCTTGCGACGGCGAACGAAGAGCGCCGCGATCTCGCGTCTCTGATTCTTCCCGGTCACCGCGGCGTCTCGGTCAAGACGGGTCGCGAGGACTCCTCGGCCGGAATGGTCAAGCCAGGCGACTATGTCGACGTGCTCCTCACGGTCGCGGAGAACGCGAACGGCACCACCGGCAGCTGGAGCACGGATGCCCGCGCGTCCCTCGTGATCCTCCAAAAGGTGCTGGTTCTCGCCTCCGGATACGATACGTCGCCGGACACCGCAGACAAGATGACCAAAGACGTGAACACAATGCGTGAGTCCGTGCTGACGCTGAGTCTCACCCTCGAAGAGGCGCAGAAGCTCACGGTCGCCGAGGAGAAGGGCGCGCTCTCCGTCGCCCTCCGCAACCCGGACGACAATGGGATCGCGTCCAGCCAACCCCGCATCAGCTCCACGATCTTCAACCGCGTCGATAACGTCATCACCACGACGAGCGGACCCAGCGCACCTACTCTCGTCGGTCCAAGAGGTGGTCAGTGAGTTTTGGCGTGAGCAGTAGAATGAATCGATTGTTGGGCGTGTTCGCGGCGACGTCGCTCGCCCTCGTGGCGACCGCGAGCTCCGCGCAGGCGCAACGCGGTGGCGGGACCAGCAGCGGCAGCAGCGCGACCGGAACGACCAGCACGGGCGGCCAGAGCGAAGAGCTCGGGCTCGCGGTCAACGAGACCAAGAGCATCCCCGGCAAGGACATCAAGAACTACCTGCCCGGCGACCAGACACTCATCGACGTGCGCTACGCCGAGTCCACAGGTCAGTTCCTGATCACTGGCAAAAAGGCCGGTTCCACGACGCTCGTCCTCATCAAGAACGACAACTCGCAGGTTACGTGGGTGATCAACGTCACCACCAAGAGCCCCGAGGTCGTCTACCACGAGCTCCAGCAGCTGCTCGAGGGCGAGACTGGCGTTCGCATTCGCCGCGTCGGTGGTCGCTTCTTCCTCGAAGGCGGCGTGACGACCGAGTCGCAGCTCCACCGTATCCAGCAGATCACTCTGCTCTACCCCGGTCAGGTCGAGAACCTCGTCGGCGTCGGCTCGGGCTCAGGCGATCGACGCTTACTCATCCGAGTCGACTTCTTCTTCGTGCAATACGATCGATCCGCGAGCTACGCGGTCGGCATCGGGTACCCCGGTTCGATCGGCGGCGACACCGTCGTGCAGACCGCGTTCTCGTACGACCTCATCCAGAGGGCGTCAGTCGCGACCGCGAGCATCACCAACCAGCCCCTGCCGCGCCTCGACATCGCGGCTCGAAACGGCTGGGCGAAGGTGCTCAAGCAGTCGTCGATGATCACGTCCAACGGCACCGAAGCGACCTTCAACAGCGGCGGCGAGGTGAACTTCAAACAGTTCGCGTTCCAGGCGGCGAGCGGCGTGCAGAAGATAACCTTCGGCACCAACATGTCGGTATTGCCGCGGTATGACTCGAACACGCGCGAGATCGAGATCAAGGTCGTCAGCGACGTGAGCGATCTCACGACCCCTGCGTCCGTCGCCAGCGGTGACTTGCCCGGCAGGAACACCAACCACCTCGAGACGCTCGTGAACCTGAAGCTCGGCCAAGCGCTGATCCTCGCGGGGATCAAGAGCAACACGCGCCAGCATGACGTGGCCGGCTTGCCGCTCCTCAGCCAGATCCCCGTGCTCGGCATCCTCTTCGGCTCGCACACGGACAAGAGCCAAGACGTCGAGAACGCGATGTTCGTGATCCCCAGCGTGGTCGAGACGGTGCCGAAGTCCTCGCTCGAGCTGATCAAGACCGCGCTCGCGCAATACAAGGATTACTCGGGCGACATCGACGGCGTGAACACCTTCGACCGGACTCCCCCGGCGGCGAAATAGGGGCCTTCGTGAACGTTCAGGTCGTCGTTCAGTCTGACGATGGTCAGGAGCGCAGCGAAGTCTTCCAACCGACGGGCCCGATCTCCATCGGTAGGCATCCGAACTGCGTCCTTCGACTCGAGAGTGATCTCGTCTCGCGCCAGCACGTCATCGTCCACGTGGGGCAGCAGTCGCTGCGCGTCGAAGACGTCTCCACCAACGGCACGCTCGCGGGCGATCGCCTGCTGAGGCGAGAGGCGATCGACGTCCCGTTCGGCACGCCCATCGTCGTCGGCAACTTCACCGTCTACATGATGCCCGCAGACCAGCGGATGCCGCCACCTCCGCCGCAACAAGGTGCGGGCCCCAACATGCACATGGCGGCAGCGCCCGCCGCGCGCGGTACGGACGTGCAGACGCGGCAGCGCTCTCGTCAGAACGGCGGAGCGGTGCCTGCGCCGTTGCCTCCGCCGCCGCAGGCGACCCAGCAGCGCGACCCCAACCTGCCAAACCCGAACGCGCAAGCGGAGCTCGGCGCTGCGCAGGAGAAAAGGAAGATCCGCGAGCGCGACGTGGCGCTGCGCCGCGAGATCCACAAGTTCCTGCTCGAGCACCTCGACCTCGCGACGATCGACGCGTCCAAGCTCGAAGAGGCGTCGATGCGCCCCAAGGTGCTGAGCGCGCTCCGCCGCATCGTCGGTCAGCTCGACGCAGCCGGCAAGGTCCCGCCCGATCAGGACCGCGACAAGCTCATCGGCGAGCTCGCGGACGAAGCGCTTGGTCTCGGCCCGCTCGAGCGCTTCTTGGCCGACCCGACCATCACGGAGATCATGGTCGTCGATCCTCAGACGATCTACATCGAGCAGAAGGGCAAGCTGACGCTGAGCGAGGTCACGTTCACCGACGACGATCGCGTCCGCGGCGTCATCGAGCGCATCGTCACGCCGCTCGGCCGCCGCATCGACGAGTCTTCGCCGCTCGTGGACGCGCGACTCAAAGACGGCTCGCGCGTGAACGCCGTCATTCGCCCGATCGCGCTGCGCGGCGCGTGCATCACGATTCGTAAGTTCTCGCGCACGCCGCTGCAGCTCCACGATCTCGTGAAGTTCGGCGCGCTCACCGAGCGCATGCAGCGCTTCTTGGTTCGCAGCGTCATCGCCAAGAAGAACATCGTCATCTCTGGCGGCACGGGCTCTGGAAAGACGACGCTCCTCAACTGCCTCTCGGGCGCGATCCCGCCGGACGAGCGCATCGTCACGATCGAAGACGCCGCGGAGCTCCAGCTGAAGCAGCCCCACGTCGTGTCGCTCGAGACGCGCCCGGCCAACCTCGAAGGTCGCGGCGAGTACACGATCCGCGATCTGGTGAAGAACGCGCTCCGTATGCGCCCTGACCGGATCGTCGTCGGCGAGTGCCGCGGCGGAGAAGCGCTCGACATGCTCCAGGCCATGAACACCGGTCACGACGGCTCGCTCACGACGACGCACGCAAACTCGCCGCCAGAGGCGATCAGTCGCCTCGAGACACTCGTGCTCATGGCCGGCGTGGATCTCCCCCTCCGCGCGATCCGCGATCAGATCGCCTCCAGCGTTCACGTCATCGTGCAACAGTCGCGACTCGCGGATGGCGCGAGGAAGGTCACCGCCATCACCGAGGTCATCGGCATCGACGACAACGGCGAGATTGAGATCCGGCCCATCTTCGAGTTCGTGCGCACCGGCACTGGTCCCAACGGCAAGGTCATCGGCGAGCACCGCGCGACGGGCTACCTCCCCTCGTACCTGCAAGACTTCATCGTCATGAAGCTCGTCAAGCCGGGAGAGCCATACCTATGAACTCGAATCTCCCGATCGACATGCTCATGAAGTGGGGCTCGGTGGCGCTCATCGGGATCGCGCTGTTCATCGCGACCACTTCGCTCGTCGGCGATCGCGACGGACCCGGCCAAAAATACTGGTTTCGTTACACTTCGATGATCGAGCGCAACCTGCGCACGATGTTCATCTGGACGCCGGGTCGCAGTGTCGCGACCGCTCAGCTCGGCATCCTCGCGGCCGTGTTCGCCGTCGAGTTCGTCATCCCGGACGGACTGCCCGCGTTCCCGCTCTGGCCCGTGGCCGTGGCGGTCGGACCCTACGTTTGGATTCACCAAGAGAAGGCGAAGCGCAAGACCGCGATCGAGTTCCAACTCGACGGCTTCATGCTCGCGCTCGCGAACGCGCTCAAGGCGATCCCCAGCATCAGCGCGGCGCTCAACTCTGTCGTGCCGATCCTCCAACCTCCCATGCGTGAAGAGGTGGAGCTCGCCACCAAAGAGATGAAGGTCGGCAGCACGCTCGATCAAGCGCTCTTGCACATGGCCGCGCGCATCGGCAGTCGCAGCGTCGACTCCGCGCTCTCAGCCGTGCTCATCGGACGCCAGGTCGGCGGTAACTTGGGCAAGGTCCTCGAGACCACCGCGCTCAGCTTGCGCGAGATGCAGCGCCTCGAGGGCGTGGTGCGCACCAAGACCGCCGAGGGCAAGATGCAGCTCTGGGTCATCGGCGGACTGCCGATCGGCATCATCATCACGATGAGCCTCCTGCAACCCGGCTTCTTCGATCCGCTTCAAGGAAGCCTGTTTGGTTACTTGATGAGCGGCGCCGCCGCCGGCTTCTGGATCACCGCGCTCGTGCTCGCCCGCAAAATCCTGGCCGTGGACATCTAAGAGGAGGCCCCGATGATCGTCGACTACATGCTCATGCGGAACCTCTTCGTCGGGACGATTGCCCTGGCGATCCTCCTTGCGATCTACGGCGTCGCGAGCGCGCCGACACGACTCGCGCCGCGCCTCGGCCTGCGCGGTCTCAAGCGCCAGCGCGCTCTCTCCGGCGACGGGTTGTGGCCGCAGATGGAGCCACTCGTCCGCTGGCTCGGCGTGCGCGTGAGCGGCATCCTCTCGGAGGAGAGCCGAACCAAGCTCGACGAAGAGATCAGCTACGCTGGCGACTTCCTCGGTCTGACGAGCGACGAGTTCTTGGCCCTCATGATCGTAAGCGGCGTCGCAGGCTTCGCGTTCGGCGGCGTCGTCGGCTTCGGCCTACACATCGGCGGCATGGTGACCTTCATCCTCGCGGGTCCGATGGGCGTGTTCGTCCCTTACATGCAGATTACAGGCATCGCGCAGGAGCGGCTGAAACAAGTCAGTCGCGGGCTGCCGTACACCATCGACTTGATGGCCCTCGCCATGGGCGCAGGCCTCGATTTTCCCGGCGCCGTTCGTCAGGTCGTCGAGAAGTCCAGCAACCCGGACGACGCGATCGTGGAAGAGTTCACGCTCGTCTTGCAGAGCCTGCAGCTCGGGCGCACGCGCAAAGAGGTGCTCCTCGAGTTCGCCAAGCGCGCGCCCGTCGACGCAGTCAAGGAGTTCACCGGCGCGCTCATTCAAGCGGAGGAGCGCGGCAATCCGGTCGCGGAGGTGCTACAAATTCAGGCTACTTCAGCGCGTACGCGACGCAGCGTGCGCGCAGAAGAGATGGCGGCCAAAGCAGGCGTCGCCATGGTGGGTCCGCTGATGCTCGTCTTCATCACCGTCATGATTCTCATCATGGGCCCCATGATCATGAAGGTCATGGTCTCGATGGATTGATCGTGCCAAAGGCTCGAGCAACCCAGGTTTTGTCCAAGCGACCCGCACGGTCGGCTTGGAGCTGAGGAGATAGCTGCCATGAGTGTCCTACGTTTTCAGATTCAACACGCCAACGGCCGTCAAGAAGTGATCGCGGTAGAAGCCGAGCGCGCGCTCATCGGCAGCGGCGCGCACTGCGAGATCCGTCTCCCCATCGATCAGTGCTCGGTCGAGCACGTGCTCGTGCAGGTCGGCGCGGGTGGCATCTTCGTTCAGGCGCTGCAGTTCCAGCCGCCGCCGACGATCGCCGGCGTCCCCTTCACGCAGGCCCCGCTCCCTCCAGACGCGATGCTCGGCATCGGCAACACGCAGATGTTGGTCGGGCTCTCCGCCGAGGGCACCGGCCTCGACGACAAGAAGAAGAAAGCCAAGAGCAACCCCGCCATGATGGTGATCGCGGTGCTCGGCATCGTCGGCGCCGCTGTCGTGATGCTCACACCAGACGGTGAGCCGCCGCTCGAAGCGCCAGAGGACGTCCCGAAGCTCTGGGACTCCGTGATGGACAAGTGCGAGAAGCCCGCGCAAGAGGCGAGACCTTACGCGCTACAGATCAAGCAGCTTGCAGACAACAAGCGCGAGCGACGCGCGTTCCACATCCGCGACGGCGTGGACGCGGTGCCTCTCTACGAGAGCGCAGCGGCGTGCTTCAAAGCGGGCGGTGATCCCAACGCGGCCGCGCAGTCCGCCGAGGCCGCCAAGACTCTCCGCAAGGAGATGGAAGATGACTACAAGACGCA
Organism: Myxococcales bacterium; assembly: GCA_025362165.1. Taxonomy (GTDB): domain Bacteria; phylum Myxococcota_A; class Polyangia; order Polyangiales; family Polyangiaceae; genus JANYHY01. Next base: position 9,692 of record JANYHY010000242.1, read on the forward strand.
CCGCATGCGCATGAAACACGCTCTGGACGTGAAGGACACGGCGACCGCACACAAAGAGGCGCGCACGCTGCTCGAGCTGCTCCAAGGCAAGCAGGGCGCGTATGTCGAATACCTGACCGAGGAAGAGCGCAACCTCAAGCAGATGCTCGGGCACTCGGCGTCCTGATCCAAGGATGACGCATACGCGCCTCGTGACTCTCGTCGCCTTCTTGATCGCGTGCGGTCCCGGCGAGAGCGACCAACTCAAGACCGCGCGCTCGATAGAGAAAGAGCAGACGCCAGAGAACCTCGCGGAGACGGGGAAGAACTTCGCCATGCTCGGAGACACGACTCGCGCCGAGCAGTACCTCGCGGCGGCGCTCGAGCG
>JANYHY010000247.1 GCA_025362165.1 Myxococcales bacterium
CGCTCGAGCGACCTCGCCTCCTCTAGTTGCGACTCCACCTGCTCGACGCGGGCTGCGTTGGGCAACAGATCGAGGCTCCACCGTGCGCCGACGCCGAAGCCGAAGCCAAAAGAGTTGAGCCCGCTGTTGGCAGCCCAGAAATTGTTCTGCGTCACGATGGAGGGGAAGCTGTTGTAGTTGGCGGAGAGCAGCACGCCGACGTCCGGGAAGAAGCGCGCCCGCTGTAGCGCCAGTTGTGCCCGTCGCGCGACGACGCCTGCGCGAGCCTCGTTGACCTCGGGCCGGTACAGGCGCGCCGCCGCGAGGTACTCGATGAGCGGGCCGAGCACGGTCTCGGGGCGGGCGAGCGGCTTGTCCGGGATGTCGAAGTCCGTCGCGACGCCTGTGAAGAAACGCAGCGCTGCCATCGCGTAGGTCTCGCCTTTGTCCGGATCGCCCGAGCGCGCGAGGAGCTGATCGCGGTAGATCATGAGACGCGTCTCGTCGATCTCGTCCACCGACTTGTCACGCTTGTCGAGCTTCTTCTTGATGCCGTCGATCGCAGTCTGCAGCTTCCCGAGGATGTCCTTGGCGAGGTAGCGAGCGTCGCGCGCGAACATCGTGCCGAAGTAAGCGCGTCGAACGTCCATTCGGACGAGGTCGCGCACCTTCTCCATGTCCCACTCTTGCACGCGCACGTTCGCCTCTCCGGCCTCTCGCGCTGCGGTGATCTTGCCGAACGTGTAGAGCGGCACTGTGCCCGAAATCGAGAACGTGAAGAAGGGCTCGTAGGTCGACGCGGTCGGGTTCAGCGCAGTCGCTGGCGCGCTCGTGTAGCCGACAGTCCCGCCGATGATCGGCGCGATGCCACCTCCGGCTTGCGCAGACCACTGCCAGAACGGGAGATACTTCGCCTCATCGAGCTGCCCGTGTGCCAGCGCGACGCGCGCGCGAGCTGCCCACAAATTGGGGTGATTTCGATCCGCAAGCTCGAGACACTCTCGCAGCGTGAACGTTCGATGCGGCGCTGTCGGGGCGGGTGTCGCGCTTGGCTTCGACGGCGCGTCGTCATCGAGATCGAATTCGCCTGCGCGCGCGACGCCGACCCAGAGCAGCGGGAAGGCGCAGAGGACGGCAAAACGGCGGAGCGACATCGAAGGGCGGACACTACCAACGCGCGCGCGCCGCGCAAGCGGTCAGTCAATCCTCTGAATCGGGCGACGAGCCGCTCGCAGGAGGCCCAAACTTGCGCACGATCCTCCTGAAATTGGAGCGATCGAGCCCGGCCATGCGCGCGGCCTCCGAGATGTTCCCTGCAGAGCGGCGCATGGCTTCTCTGACGTACGCTTCGTCGAACGACAAGAGCGCGCGACGCTTGGCTTCGACATACGGGAGCTCATGTAGCTCGTTCGCCGGACTCGACTCGTCCTCGAGCTCATGAGCGAACGGCAGATCAGCCGCGTGGATGATGTCGCCCTGCGAGAGGACGAACGCGTGCTCCACCGCTTGCTCAAGCTCGCGCACGTTTCCAGGCCACGAATGCTGTTTGAGGGCGGCGACAGCGTCAGGCGCGACTCTCTTCGGCGCGCGCCCCATACGCAGCGCGAGCTTTTGCAGGAAGTGGTGCGCGAGGATCGCGACGTCGTCGTCGCGTTGACGAAGCAGCGGCAGTTGGATCGCGATCACGTTGAGCCGGTAGTAGAGGTCTCGCCGAAATTCGCCGGAGTCGATCTTGCTCTTGAGGTCGACGTTCGCGGCGGCGACCACGCGCAAGTCCACGGCGCGCACCTCGTCGGAGCCTACGCGCTTCACCTCGCCCTCTTGCATCACGTGCAGCAGCTTGAACTGCGCGCTGAGGGGGAGCGCACCGATCTCATCGAGGAAGATCGTGCCGCCGGCGGCCGCCTCCACTAGACCCGCGCGCGCGTGGCCGAACAGCTCGATCTCGACTTGCTCCTTCGGGATGGCTGCGCAGTTCACAGGCACGAACGCCTTGTTCGCTCGCGACGAGCTCTGATGGATGGCGCGGGCGACGAGCGCCTTGCCCGTGCCGCTCTCGCCGAGGATCAGCACGGTGGAGGTTGCGCTCGCGACACCCTCGATCAGGCGATAAACAGCCTGCATTCGCGCCGAAGTTCCGATCAGCTCACCGAAGCGCTCGCGCGCCAGCAGTCGCTCTTCCAGCCGGGCTGCGCGCTCGATGAG
>JANYHY010000248.1 GCA_025362165.1 Myxococcales bacterium
GTCGCGCCGTCGCCGCCCATGCCGATCGTGCGAACGCCCTTCTTTACCTACCCTCCAGCGAACTCGCGAAGCGCGGTCTCCGGACCGGCGGTCGCGCTAGTCGCCAATCCGATAATCGATAGTCCGATGAGCCAGCGCCGCACCCCTGGCTCTATAACAGCCATGCCTTTGCAATCGCAACTGCGCTGTTTCATGCGACGTCATGACGCCGCTCTTCCTGCTACGAGCGTATGCGCGCGCGCCAGCGATCGACGTGCTCGAGCTCTCCTCTTGGTGTGGTCGACCCCTCGCCCGGTGAAAATCGCGACGCAGGACGAGACCGGCATCATGCGTGTATAGTGAGCCCGTTTTGGGGATCACTCCGTGGAAGATTCGTTGAGAACACACGCCGAGCGGCGGATTGGCTCGGTCATCAAAGGCAAGTATCGAATCGACCGCGTGCTGGGCATGGGCGGTATGGCCGTCGTTTATGCGGCCACGCACGTCCGCAATGGCGCGGAGCTCGCGCTCAAAATGCTGCATCCGGAGCTGAGCATCCGCGATGACATCCGCCAACGCTTTCTTCGCGAGGGCTATGCCGGCAACTCCGTGAAGCACCCTGGAGTCGTGAAGGTCGTCGATGACGACACCAGCGAGGACAACGCGGCGTTCATCGTGATGGAGATGCTCGCGGGCGCGCCGGTGGATGCGCTCTGCGATCGAAACGGCGGAACGCTGCCGATTCTAGCGGCCGTCGCGATCATCGACCAGCTGCTGGACGTGCTGCGCGTCGCGCACGAGAAGGGCGTCGTTCACCGCGACATCAAGCCCGCGAACCTGTTCGTCACGACTGACGGCGCCGTGAAGGTGCTCGACTTCGGCATCGCGCGCGTACGAGACGCTCTCGCGTCGAGCGGGGTCCAACAGACGAGCAGCGGCGTGTTGATGGGGACGCCCGCGTTCATGTCTCCCGAGCAAGCGCTCGCGAAGTCGAGCGAGATCGACGGACAGAGCGACGTGTGGGCCGCTGGGGCCACCCTCTATACTTTGATATCGGGGCGCTACGTGCACGAGGCCGACAATGGCCCGCAGATGCTCGTCAAAGCCGCGACGCAGCCTGCGCCTTCGCTCTCCACGGTCGCCGCTGGAGTCCCCGCTCCGATCGTCGCGGTGGTCGCGAAGGCGCTCGCGTTCGACAAGGCCTCTCGGTATCCATCGGCTGCGGCGATGCGGCAAGCCCTGCGTGATGCGGCCATCTCGGCGTTCGGTGTAGCGCCAGGGCGCGATGTGTTGGATCAACTGTTCGGCGCAGCCGACTCCGCGCATACGCATTTGTCAGCGGTGCCACTCGTCGGTGCCAAAGCACCCGCGGTCGGCAGTGAGCCTCGCGCCGCAGGGACTGGCACTCTGCTCGTCGCCGCGCGCGCGCAGACTCCCTTGCCCCTCACCGGTGGAAGCACTGAGCAGCCGGTGTCGAGCGCGCAGCCGATCCCTCTGCGAGCCGCCGGTCCGAAGGTCTCACGCTTGCCATTGTTCGTCGGCGGTGGTCTAGCGGTCGCGATTGTCATCGGGCTCGCAGCGGTGGGCGTCAAGAGCAGCAGCATGCACACGACTGCAGAAGCGCCTTCCGCGTCGAGCTCCACCACCGCCTCTGTCTCTGCCCTGGCACAAGCGCCCGCAGCACCTGCGACCACCGCGCCCGCGCCGAGCGTATCCATCACACTACCAACGATTCCGACTGCCACACATTCGGGCAAGCCGACCACCGCTCCCGCCTCTTCCACGAAGCCAGTGCCAGTGCCATCGGCATCCGCTTCTGCCAAGCCGATCGCGAGCGCAGCAGCGCCGAGCTGCGATCCGCCGTACTTCTTCGACGCGACCGGCAAACACTACAAAAAGGAATGTCTATGAGGATGCGTTGGGTGCAGTCGACTTTGGCGTTGGCGATGTTCGCGAGTGTTGCGCGCGGGGCCCCCGCCGATCCGGTGCCGAGCAAACAAGACTGCATCGACGCCTTCGACAAAGAGCAGGCTCTTCGCGCGCAGAACAAGCTTCGCGCAGCGCGAGACGCCGCCCGCACCTGCTCAGCTTCGGCCTGCGGCAAGCTCTCTGGCGAGTGCGGCCAGGCCGCGTTCGAGCTCGAGAAGCTGATCCCGACAGTGGTGTTCGAGGTCAAAGACGGAGACGGTCACGATCTGTCGGCGGTCAAAGTGAGCATGGATGGCACCAAGCTCGCCGACAAGCTGGACGGCGCAGCGCTCGAGGTCGATATCGGAGATCACGAGTTCACTTTCGACGCTAATGGTCAATCGGCCAAACAGAGATTCGTCATTCGTGAAGGCGACAAAGTCCGCCACGAGCGCGTGACGCTCGGGCTACCTACGCCCGTGATCACGCCCGCGACCACTCCCGTAACCACGCCACCATCCACCACCGCCGTCATCGATCCGCCCAAGCCGGACGCCCCACCGACTGCGGCTCCAGACACAGGCTCGAGCG
>JANYHY010000249.1 GCA_025362165.1 Myxococcales bacterium
GTCCAGCGCGCGCGCGAGCGCTGGAGTCGCGCTCGCGACCGAGACGTGGTTTTGCAGACAAAGCTCTACGAGCCGATCGATCGCGTCACGTCGCACGCGGTGGGCCTCGTCGTCAGCGCCGGCTTGTCGCAACAGACCCACGTACGCACCGAACGCTAGCAACCGAAGCCGGCGCTGCTCTTCAGCAGAGATCGGCGACGCAGCGGGCTCGGGCGTGTTGTCGTCTGCTTCCGCGCCGTTTGCAAACAGGCGACGAAGCAGCGCGAGCGGCTTCGTCTTTCCCCCGCCCTCAGCAGGACCGCGCGGTGTGGTGTCCGGGATCCACGGCGACTTCACCGAGCGTGGCATGACCGCGCGCTGGACCTCGCGAAAATATTCGACCGGTCGATCCCGAAGGCGGAGCGCCTGCGCCGCGGCATAGCGCTGCTCGGTCCGATCGCCGGCGAGCGCCTCTGCGAGCGCGACCATCATCCGCGCCCGCAGCTCTTCGCCCGGCCACTTCTCCAGATCGGCGGCTTTTTCCGGGAGCGTCGGCATCAAGAGCTCGACTAGATGCGCGAGGTAATCTTCCGGCGTGATGCGCAACTCGAGAGCGCGTGCGGCTGCGAAGCGGACCTCTGGGCGCTGCGACGAGAGCGCGCTCGTCAACAGCTCGGGTGACTCTTGCTTTCGGAACCCGCGGAGATCCCTCGCGAGGATCACCGACAGCACGATGCGCTGCACGTCACGTGACGGGTCTTCGAGCCCTTGCAGCATGCCGCCGTAACCCTCGGGACCGAGCGCGGCAAAGCTGAGGATCGCACCCACACGGATCGGCGCGTGCTCGTGACGCAGCGTGCCTGTGAGCACTGGCAGCGCCCGCGCGTCCCCGAGCCGCGCGAGGCCCTCGGCCGCCCACGAACGGATCGCGACCTCCGTGTGACCGAGGAGATCGAGGAGGTAGCCCTCTTCGCCGCGACGGCTCGCGTTCGAGAGCCCGCGCGCAGCTTGCTCGCGGACGATCCCGTCATCGTCTTTGACGAGCTCCGTCGCGAAATACCGCAACAACCGCTGCGTGCCGAGGTTCGCGAGCGCTGTGGCGGCGCGCTGCCTCAGCGGAACGATCACAGCGGGCGGCATGCGCTGCAGCAGATCCTTGTCTGCGATCAACGCCTGCATCGGGTTGATGATCATGTCATCGCGCCGCTCCGCCAAGAGCTCCGCCGCGCGCACGCGCAGATCCAAAAACGAACTCTGCAGACCGACGCCGAGCGGACCGGTCTCGTTCTTCACGAGCTTGTCGAGCGACTCGAGCGCGGCCACGCGAACGTTCGCGTCGATGTCTTCGAGGAGCTTCATCAGCGCGCTGCGAACGCCTTCGACGGTGGCCTTCGCGGCGTCCTTCGCGCCTGTCGCGCGGAGCGATGGGTGGGTCGAGGCGATCGCGGCGAGGTGCGTCGCTTCGTCTTCCTTGCCCTTGATTTCCAGCGTGGCGTCATAAGCAGCCTTGGCGACACCCTGATCGCGATCGGCGATGCTCTTGGCGAGGCGCTCGAGCGACGGCGCCGCGAGCTTGTCGTCCTTCTTTTTCGCGAACGACACGAGCTCCGTCACGGCGCGCAAGCGCAAATCCGGGAAGCGGGCTGTGAGCGCTCGATCGATTGGCCCGAGTGGATCCGCGTCGTGCCAAGCCCAGAGCGTGCGAAAGGCTTCGCTGCGAACCTTCGCGGCTTCGTCCTCGATCGCGTCGCCGAGCAGTCGCTCCGCCTCCGCGTTCCCCTTCCCTTGCTTGACGAGAATGTCCAAGCCGCGAACGCGCACGTCCTCTTGCGACGAGTGCAGCGCCGCCTCTGCGACCAACAACGCTTGCGGCTCGAGCTTCGCGTAGCAAGCGAGCGAAACGTCGCGCACCGTCGGCTCGGGGTCGTTGAGCATCCACACGATTCGACGTCGAGCACGCGCGTCTGGGAGCGCGGCGAGCGCGACCACGGCGTCACGGCGCAGCGTCACGTCGGGCTCGCGCGAGATCGTGAGCAGCGCTCCGAGGGCCCTCATGTCTCCTAGCAGCGCCAACCCGCGCGCACCCCTTAGTGCGGTGTCGGCCGTGCGGCACGCGAGCGCGGAGAGCAGCGGCTCTCGATCGATCTCTTCGGGCTCCTTCGAGGCAGGAGAGGCAGCAGAAGCGACGAGCCTGCCGCGGAGCGCAGCCACTTGCTCGGGCGAAGCCTCTTTCGCCGCGCCCATGACGTAGTCCTCTGCGCGCATCGTCACGTTCGGGGGTGTGCCTACAGGCCCGATCCGCACAAGGCGGACCTCGTCGCCCGCTTTAATCGGCGTGTGGATCTTCGGCTGGAAGATCGAGACCTCACCATGCTTGGGGTGGATGAAGCGCGCGAAGAATTGGCTGACGTCCTTGACCCTCGCGGCGTCGGGATCGACGCCATCTGCCGACACTTTGCCGCCTTCGAGCTGAGCGGCGCGTCGCAACAGGTCGCCCAGCGCGCGTCCGAACGGCTCGTCGCTCTTCTCGAGCCACGCGCCGAGCACGGGCCGAGCGAGAGCGCTGATGACGAACGCGATGCGGCGCACGTCTGCGTCGTCGTCGTCCAACGCCTTGCCGACGATCGGCGAGAAGTCCGCGTCCTTCGTGAGCTTTGACAGCGCACCACGGACGAGCACCTCCGCGCGCACGTCCGCTTTGCCGCGCTCGAACGCGATTCGCAGCGGTTCGACGCTCGCAGGCGGATGTAGAGAGACGAGCTGCGTGACCGCGCAGTGCCTAACGCCGGCGTCCTCGTCTGAGAGGTGCGAGGCGATGAGACCTGACACGAGCGGCGCGGTCGCGAACAACGGAGGGAGCGCGGTGAGCCCTTGGATGCGCGTGTCTGCAAAGCGAGAGTCCAGCGCCGATCGCAGCGGCGAGAGCGGGGCGTCTCCCTCGAGCACACGTAACGCAGCGAGCGCGGCCATGCGGACTGTCGCGTGCTCGTCGTCGAGCCGAGCTCGCAGCGCCTTTCGCGCATCGCGTCGGTTCTGCTCGGCGAGCACGCCCGCGATCTGCGCGCGCACGTCGGGGTCCTTGTCGTTCGCGAGCGACTTGAGCAGCAGCTCCAGCGCCTCGGGCTCACCGAGCGGCGCGAGGGTTTTGATCGCAGCCTCACGCTTCGGACGCGCGGGAGCGGCGAGCGACTCTGCGAGCACGTCAAAGCCATGCACCCAGCGGAACGCCTTGTCACTGACAGCACCCGTGGCGTCCGTGGAGTATCCGTAGATCGTTCGAGAGTCGCCGCCCGCCAGCAGCGCGCCCGTCGTGCCCGACTTGGTCGATGGGGCGAACGCGAGCGCAAACACGGGCTCCGAGCCGGCCTCGAGCGTGCGCGGCTTGCGACGCTCCGACATGCGCCAGAGCCTGACCTTACCGTCCGCACCGCACGACGCGAGGCGCTCGCCGATCTCTGCGGGATCTTTCGCGGGCAAGAACGCGAGGCTGTGCACTCCGCCGAGGTGTCCGCTGTCGTCCTTGCCTCGAATGTCCGACTCGATCGCCCCGATCAAGTACCAGACGCGCACGGTGCCATCTTCACCGCCAGAGACGAGGCGACCGTCCACAGGAGTGAACGCGACACACAGCACGGGCCCATCATGACCCGGCATGTCGCGGCGCTCCTCTGCGTGTCCAATCACGCGCACGACGCCGTCGTCGCCACCGCCCACGAACGACTCACCCGCCGGATCGATCGCGACCGATCGCAGCGCGCGAGACGAGAGCTGCCAATCCTTCTGCTTTTTGCCGGTCTCGAGATCGAACAGCCTAAGCGCGCCGTCTGCGCCACCCGTCGCGAGCACTCCCTTGCGAACCGCGATCGCGTTGCATGCGCCCTCGTGAGCTTTGATCTCGCGAATGGGCTTGCCGTCCTTCGGCGCATAGATCCGCACCACTCCGTCGGAGCAAGCAGCGACGAGCGTGCCCCCCGCACTCTCTGCGTCGGCGACGAGCGCGAGCACGTGCGCCTCGACGTCGATCACGTAGTCGGGCTTCTCGGCGACGTGATCATACGCCGTGATTTGGCTGGTCTTGTCCGCGCGCACGCCAGCGACCCAGCAGGTGCGGGCTGCGCTGGCGAGACCGCGTACGCGCTCGAGGTGGCCGATAGGTTGAGCCATCAGGCGAGTCCCTCCACCGAGATGCCGTGGACGCTACGCAGCGTCATCAGCGCGGACAAACACATCTGCCACTCACCCTTCGCGATCGATCCGGTGAACTCTCCGAGCACGGGCGCGACGACGTTCGCGAACGCCACGTCCGCTACGGCGAGGTCTCTCACGATCTCGATCAAGCTTCGCTTGGCGACGCTCGCCGGCAGCTTGCGAGATCGGGCTTGCTCGAGCTGCTCCATCGAGCGACCCGGAGGGATCGTGAAGAGCAATCGACGCAAGAGCGCTCGAAGGGCCTCCGCGTCCGTGAACGCGCCTGCGTCCTCGATCTTGCCCTTGCTGGGCTTCCACTGTGCGGGGAGGCCGCGCGGGCGGTGCTTCTCCCAGAGCAATCGCACTGCGAAGAAGCGCACTTCGCGATCGGCGCTCTGCATCAACCAGCCGAGTCGCTCAGCGCCGCCGATGCGCTTGTAGTGCTTGCGAATGAGCTCGATCGCGACGTCGCGAGAGGAGCGTGTGCGACTCTCCGTCATCGAGAAGATCTGCGCGGCGTCGATCTCCTCGGGCTTGAGCGCGAGATCTGGATCTGCGTGCTCTTCGCCTGCCTGGGAGAGCGCGTCGTAGGCGATCTTCCGGATCTCTTTCGCGCTGGACTCCGCGAGCTCGTACACCTTGGACTGAGCCTTCCACTTGCGCAGCTCAGTTCGTGTGATCGTCACACCAAACCGACGGACATCCGCGCGCTGATCCCAAAGCGCAGGCCACACGCGCTCCTCGGTGTACTCGTCGCGCCCGATGCCGCTCTTGATGTTGAACTGCTTGGACTCGGGCTGCTCTTTGCCGATCTTCGGGTGATGACAGCGGAGGTACGTCTGCGCGAACGCGCGCACGGCTTCCGGCTCTTTCTTGCCCATCGCGAGCGCGAAAAGGCGAGTGACGCCGGCCTCGACGTCCTCTTTGCCTTCGGCGAAGTGCTCGGGCCGCATGTGCTGCAACAGGTAGCGGTGCGCCCACTCGTGCAGCTGCGGGTCTGCGCGGCGAGCGAGCGCGAGCAGCCAACCCAGGCCCACCTCTCCAGGCGAGACAAGCTTGCGGTTGCCAAGGAGCTTGAACGCGACGTTGCGTCGCTCGGGATCGAACACGAGGCCGCGGATGCGCTCTAGATCGAGGCCCTTCGGCAACGCCTCAGCGCTCTCGAGCCACTCACCAACGCTGTACCCGATGTCGTCGCGCGCGATCGCTTTGAGGATCCAATCGCCAGGAGCGTCGCCGATCTTGAACTTCTGGAGGTGCTCGAACGCGTAGGTGGACGCGTCGTTGCTGTCGTTCTCCATGCGTGGGTCGTCGAGGATCTTCATCCAGAACGACATGGACAGCTCGCCGTGTTTGTATTTCTTGTCGAGGTACTCGGAGGCCCACTCGTATCGTTCGGACTCTTCTGCGAAGAGCATGTCGGTCAGGAAAGACTCGCCGAGCTCCTTGCGATCGAACTCTTCGTTGAGCGCCTTCGTCGCGAACTTCTGCGTCGCTTCGAAGCCGACGAGCCTGCCTAGCATCTGCACGCCGAGGTCTCGCGCGTTGCGGGCAGTGATGAGCGACGCGACGAACTTGATCGTGTCTGAATACTCCGAAGCCTCGGACATCAACGCGACGAGGCGATCGATCGGGAGATCGGCTGCGTGACCGCGCGCGTATTCTATGGCGTATTTTCGCGCCTTCTGGCTCGGTGAGATCAAGAGCTTGAGCACGGGCTCGTGCAGGCCGATGCCCTTGAGCTTGCCTTGGTGGAACTCCGGCGACGCCTCGAGCGTCTCCACCAAGAAGTCGTGTGCGGAGGAGAGCGGGCGATATGCGAGGCGGCCCAACCAATCCGGCGTGACCTTGCGCAGCACCTCGGGGAACAGCTCGCGTAGCCCCGTGATCGCGAAGCTCGCAGCGACGTCCGCTTGGCAGGTCTCGAGCAACAGCATGAGCGGGTCTGCGCTCTTCTCCCAAGTCTCGCGGTAAGGCGCGCGGAACTTCTTCGTCTTCGGGAGATCCTTCGGCGCGCCCCACTTCTTGGCGTGATGCCGCTCGATCTTTCCGGCGATGGAAGCGTAGCGGGTGCCGGCTGGATAGCTGCGCAGCACCTCTACGCAGAACTGCGGGTAGAGTTCCGGCACGCCTTTTCCGAGCTGTCGCAAGAAGCGCCACCCGCGTCGCTGCAAGTAGATGAGCGTGCCCTTGTTGGTGTCGTGCTTCGTGTAGCCGTTCGCCTCCACATCGAAGCGAGCCGACAGTGCGCCGAAGATCTCCGCGTCCATGTCCGCTTCTGCGCGTTTGTAGACGCGCTTGAGGCCGCCCCAGATTCCGTAAACGAAGGCGCCCTCACGCGCGAGCAGCATAAGCGCTCTGCGAGCGGGGCCTGTGCGCTTGTCGTAGAGCGCGACGATGAGCTCCGCGAGCCGTACCTGAGGCGCGATCAAGCGACTCGGCTGCGCGAGATAGCGCTTCCACGCGTCGTGCGCCTCCGTCTGTCGTTTCTTTTTGTCGCCGCTGCGAGACGCGACCTGCAGCGAGCCTCGCAAGCGCGCGAGAAAGATCATGTCGTCTGGCGGATCTGCGATCGTGGGCTCGCCCTGATCGACGATGGCTTGGATGATCGTGATGAGATCGGGCGCCTCGACCTCGGCGAGCTTTTGAACGTCAGAGAGCTCGATCGCCTGCGTCTCCTCGGTCATCCCCGCACTCCTTTGGCGTCGGCGATCCGAGCCTTGAGCAAAGCATCATCGGGCTTCAAAGAGCTTAAGAAGGCCGCGACCGTCGTCCCCTTCGACTTCAACGACTCCTCCAAGAACGGTCGCACCTTCGCGAAGCGCCGCGTGAAGGCGGACGATGGCAACGCGCGATCGACGAGCGCCGCAGACGTGTGGAGCGCGACCTCGGAGTCGGGCACGGCCTCGAACGTCGCAGCGAGCACGCC
>JANYHY010000289.1 GCA_025362165.1 Myxococcales bacterium
GACGCAGGCGCGTAGTAGGCGCTCGTGCCCATGAGGTTGACGATCTCGCCGCCGCCTTTGCGCGTGCGCTCGACGATCGCTTGGAGTTTGTCTTTGCTGATGAGCGTGCTCGCAGGGACACCGTTGATCGTCGTCATCGAGAGCACGGGGACCATGTCGTCACCATGTCCGCCGAGCACCATCGCGCGGACGTCTTTGACGCTCACGTTGGCCTCGCGCGCGAGGAACAGCTGGAAGCGCGCGCTGTCGAGGACGCCGGCCATTCCGACGACCTTGCCCTTGGGACATCCAGTGACGCGCTTGTACTCGTAGACCATCGCGTCGAGCGGGTTGCTGATCACGATCGCGAACGCGTCGGGGCAATGCTTCTTCGCGTTGTTGGCGACGTCGCGGATGATCGGGAGGTTCGTCGCGACGAGATCATCGCGCGACTGGCCCGGCTTGCGCGGGATCCCCGCGGTGATGATGAGCACGTCGGTGCCGGCCAAATCAGCCCAGTTGCTGGTGCCGCGGATGTGTGAGTCGTAGCCAAGGACCGAGCCGTTCTGCTCGAGATCGAGGGCCTTGCCCTTCGCGAAGTTCTCCTTCGCCGGGATGTCGTAGAGCCACACGTCGCCGAGCTCTGCGTTCGCACACAAGCGCGCGAGCTCGCCGCCGATGTTTCCTGCACCAATGAGAGCGATCTTTTTACGTGCCATGGTGGCGGTGTAGTGCCACTACGGCCGCGCCTCAAGACCAGAGCGTCAGACGCGCCGCCAAATCATGGCGCAAGCCTAACATCAGTCGTCGTCACATGTGCGCGATGACGTTGTCGGCGAACGCGCTGCACTTGATCTCCGTGGCGCCTTCCATCTGGCGGGCGAAATCGTAGGTGACGCGCTTGCTGGCGATCGCACCGTCCATTCCCTTGACGACGAGATCCGCGGCTTCGATCCAGCCGAGGTGACGGAGCATCATCTCGCCGGAGAGGACGACGGAGCCTGGGTTGACCTTGTCGAGATCGGCGTACTTGGGGGCTGTGCCGTGCGTCGCTTCGAAGATCGCATGACCGGAGACGTAGTTGATGTTTCCGCCTGGCGCGATGCCGATGCCGCCGACCTGCGCGGCCAACGCGTCGCTGAGATAATCGCCATTCAAGTTGAGAGTCGCGATCACGTCGAACTCGCTCGGACGAGTGAGCACTTGCTGCAGAGTGATGTCGGCGATCGCGTCCTTGATGAGCAATTTACCAGCTGAAAGAGCCGCTTTTTGCTCGGCGTTGGCCGCCTCTTCGCCCTTGGCCTCTTTGGTCTTCTCCCAAGTTGCCCACGTGTAGACTTTGTCGCCGAACTCCTTTTCGGCGAGCGCATATCCCCACTTCATGAAGGCACCCTCGGTGTACTTCATGATGTTCCCCTTGTGCACGATCGTGACGCTCTTGCGCTTGAGATCGAGCGCGTATTGAACGGCGGCGCGGATCAAGCGCTCTGTGCCTTCGCGCGAGACGGGCTTGATGCCGATGCCGCTGGTCTCGGGGAAGCGGATGTTCTTGTACGACTTGAAGTTGTCTTTCAGGAACCCGAGCAACTTCTTGGCGTCGTCGCTGCCGGCTTCGAACTCGATGCCCGCGTAGATGTCCTCGGTGTTCTCGCGGAAGATCACCATGTCGACGGCCTCGGGGCGCTTGACCGGGCTCGGGACGCCCTTGAACCAACGCACGGGCCGCAAGCAAACGTATAGATCGAGCATCTGTCGGAGCGCGACGTTCAAGGAGCGGATGCCGCCGCCGATCGGAGTGGTGAGCGGGCCCTTGATGCCGACGAGGTACTTGCGAAAATCCTCGACGGTCTGATCGGGCAACCAGTTGTTGAACTTGGTGAACGCCTTCTCGCCCGCGTAGACCTCGTGCCACGCGATCTTCTTCTTGCCCGCGTAGGCCTTCTCCACCGCCGCGTCGAGCACGCGCACGCTCGCGCGCCAGATGTCTCGACCGGTGCCGTCCCCCTCGATGAACGGGATGATCGGATCGTTGGGAACGCTGAGCTTTTGCCCCGCGTCCATCGTGATCGGGGTGCCGCTCTTGGGGGATTCGAAGGTCGCCATGGCGCCGAGATAGCACAAGCTCCATGAGCCTCTCGCCTCCAAATGATCCTCTTCGAGCTCTGCGGTTCAGGGACCAGACCCGACTGACGAATCCTCGACAGAAATGCCGAGCGCAGGCCATTCTCGGGCACATGCGTCGCTCGCTCTATGTCGTGGCCGTCGCCGGGATGATCCTCGCGGCGTGCGGCACGCGTACGGGGCTGTTGACGGACGGGCTGGCTGCGGATGCGCCGAAGAGCTCGGCTTTCTGCGTGAGAGCGACCTACGAGACCGGGCACTCCGACGTCGCGCTGTATGTGCTGCTCGACAAATCGCTCTCGATGGGCGACGCGGGCAAATGGGATGACGCGACAGCGGCGATCGCGGCGCTTGTGCGTGATCCGAACGCGGCGGGCATGGGGTTCGGGCTGCAGTTCTTCCCATCCGAGCAGAACGCGTGCGTGCCCTCGAGCTACGACTTGCCAGCGGTCCCTGTCGCGCTGCTGCCTTCGAACGCCGACGCTGTGATCGCCGCGCTGGCGAAGCACAAGCCCGAAGGCATCACTCCGACCTGGCTCGTGTTGCACTCCGCGATCACGACTGCGCGCGCTCTGCGCTTTGCGGACGCATCGCGCGACACGGTCATCGCGATCGTGACAGACGGAGCGCCCGAAGGATGCAGCGAATCTCCAAACACGATGCGCGGCGTCGTGGAGCTCGCACACGAAGCCGCCACAGACGAGCCTCGGGTGCGCACGTACGTGATCGGCTTGGCGAACGGGTACATCGACGAGGTCGACGCCATCGCCGCTGCTGGCAACACGGGGCACGCCATCATCATCAACAGCGATCCCACGACCGCGCAGAAGCTCGTCACCACTCTGAAGAAGCTGCGCGATGATGAGCGCGCTTGTACGTACGCCGTGCCCACCTTGGAAGGTGTCCTGGTGTCTCCCTATGACCTGACAGTCTCACTCGAGACGACTGCGGGCGCGACGCAGACGACGCTGCCGCTCGTCGGATCACTGGCGCAGTGCAACGGCGCGGGCTTCGCGGTTGATGACTTCGCGCGGCCGACGAGCCTCACGCTTTGCCCGACTTCGTGTGCGATTGCGCATGGGTCTCCGAGCTCCCTGTTGCACGTGTCTGCGGGGTGCGGCGCTGGCGCTCCAGACGGCGGAGTCATCAATCGCGACGCGGGCGCGTGCCCTCCGCTCATCGACGTCACATGCAAGACCTCTTGTGACGGCGCTGACTACAAACCTGCACTATGCACGCAAGGTCAATGGACGTGCCCGCCGGGTACGGTCTCGCTCGCTTCGTGCACGAACTGCCCGGCGACGCTTCACGGCTGCTGCAGCACGAACGGCACGATCGCAGACGTGTCATGCGTCAATGGCGCGTGGGTCTGTCCTCCTGGCACCGTGACGTTCGGGACCCTGGGTTGCTCACCGCCGAGCGTCTGCGCGCCGCTGATGCCATGCGCGATCGGCGCTGTGTGCAAGGAGCCCGACGGATTGTGCGCGACCACCAAAGCGGCGGGAAAGTGTGTGAACGTTCCATCGACCTGCGCGCCCGCGGCGCCAGCGTGTGGATGCAACGGCAAGGTGTACGCGAGCGAGTGCGACGCGAACCGCGCGGGCGTGGACATCTCGATCCAGAGCTGTTCAACGCCAGATGGCGCTCATTTTCAGTGCGGCGCGTACTTCTGTCGCAAGCAAGATCAGATCTGCAAAAAGACGCTGGACCTCAAGAAGGCGGTCGCTGCCACTCAGTGGAGCTGTGTTGATGCGAACAACTGCGCCACAGGATGCGGGTGCGGTCTGTGTGGAGCGTGCGTGCTCCCGACCTGCGTGGAGACCTGCCAGAACGACGGCTCGGGAGGCCGCCAGGTGACTTGCACCTCGCTCTGACATCGATGGACCACGGCTCGACCGCATGACACTCTAACGAGTGATGGGGCGCGTGACCGCAGTGGGCGTGGTTGGAGGCTTGGGAGCGCTCGCGCTCGCGGCGGCGCTCGCGTCATGTCTAAGCGCGACGGAGATACGCGTCACGCTCTCGACGAACGTCGCATGTTCGAGTCAACCTACCGAAGCCGTGTTCCTTGGCGCGGCGACGTTGCCTCTCGCGCGATCGAACGCGTGTACCGCTGGCACACAGAACAATCTGATCGGATCGATCGTCGTGCTGCCGAAAGTGTCGAGCGACGAGCGCGTGGAAATCAACGTCGTCGGGAGCATCGACAACACGATCAGCGCCGCCGAGTGCGCGAACCGGTTCGCCGCGCACGCAGATCCGAGCCTCCTAAAGCCGTGCATCCAAGCGCGAAGGTCTATCGCGTTCATCGCCCACTCGCCGCTGGATCTGCCCATCGTGATGGATTCAGCGTGCGCGGGCGTAGTGTGCAAGGAGGGCCAGACTTGCGTCGGCGGCGGTTGCGTCGACGATCACGTCACGTGCGATACCAACGAGTGCGCTTCGCTCGATGGAGGCTCGCCAGACGCTTCGCCGGTCGACGCCGCTCCCGACGTGGACGCGGGCACTCCCGCGGTGCCGTTGCACCTATTTGCACACGCACAGACCACGTGCGTCGTCACGACGAGCAACCACGTCCAGTGCTTCGGCAGCAACGTCTACGGGCAAATGGGCATAGCCCCCGCGCCCACTTTCTGGGACCCAACGGACGTGGCCATGACCTCGACGAGCGTGGGGACCCTCGGTGAAACTCACGGATGCGCAATCGACACGAACAAGAAGATCAATTGCTGGGGCAACGATTCTTTCGGCCAAGTCGACATGATGCCGCAGTCCGCGCCCGTCAATCCTACCCTCGTAGGAGTCGGCAGTCTTGTGACGGTAGGCTTGGATCACTCCTGCATGGTGGACGGGAGCGGCACGGTCACGTGTTGGGGAAGCGGGCAGTTCGGTCAACTGGGCCCAAACAACAAAGGACCCGGCACCGAACTGGCGCCTGTAAACGGGACCCTCGCGGCGCTCTCGGCGGGACGTCTTCACACGTGTGCGTTGCGAGCAAGCAACGGTGGCGTCTTCTGTTGGGGTGATGATGCAGCAGGGCAGTCCGGCGGATACGGCGCGAAGGGCGGTCCGATCGTCGGGCCCCAAGCGCCCCTCGCTGGACTGGGAGCGCTCAGCTGCAGTGACGATCACTGCGCAGCGGCAGGCCCCAATGGCATCTTCTGGTGGGGCGACAACACCAAGGGGAGCATGAGCGGCGATGGCCTGGGCAAGAGCTCAAACTCGATCGCGACCCAGTTCACGAACCTCAAAAGCGCGAACGCGATCTCTGTCGCTCTCGCGCACGTCTGCGCGATCGATTCCAGCGGAACGCTTTTTTGCTGGGGCATCGATGACGGGCAGCTCGGCGGCGTCCCGTCGAACACCGGTCTCGTGAAGGTGATGCCAAACGTGTTCGAGGTCGCCACGGGAGATCGCCACACGTGCGCGATCGCACCGCCGCCCAAGGATCCGACTCTCTCGCGCCGCGCGCTCTACTGCTGGGGTGCCAACACCTCCGGCCAGTTGGGTCTCGGCCAGGGCGTCGTGAGCGAGAAGCTGCCGACGCTGGTGACGCTCGCGAACGAGTGAGTCAGCCTAGTGCACCGCCGTCGAACTGACATCGTGCGCCCACGCTTTCGGTGCACTAGCGAATTCGCGGGAGCGAATTCGGGGTTTGGGCGGAGCCCAAGCGATTCGTCTAGTGCACCGCCCGGCTTGCGGAGCGAGTCGATCGCTCGCGATGTTGAGCTCAGCTCGACGGCGGTGCACTAGTGCCCCGCGCGTTGCGCTGCTAACACCTCGGCACTCATGACTCGCCCTCAGCACAAGCTCCGTTGGTTGTTTCCCTTCTTGCTCGGCGCGACGCCGATCATCGCTAGCGCCGCGCCGCCTACCGCGCCTGCAAGGGCCGACGGCAAAGTCGCGACTCGGTACACGGACGAGACGCCCGATGGGATGGTTGACGAGTCAGCTAATCGGGCGACGAACGATCACGCCGCGATCGGCGCCATCGCAGAGATCGTGTCGCTGTCCGATCGCGCAAGCGAGGGCAAGGCAGACGCGGCGCTCCTCAAGATTTCGCAGATCACGGCGCTCTCGGCGGACGTGCGCGACGAGGCGAAGCTGGCGATGCGATCGATCGCGAGCGACGAAGGAACCGACCCTGGGATCGCTGCGGATCAAGCGCTCGGCGTGGTGACCGATCTCGCGCTGCTCGGACCGTTTCGCGACACTGGCGGCGGTCTCGCGAAGAAGGAGGGCCCCGAGGCGCCAGGCGCGACGTTCGCAGACGTACGCGCGGACTTCAGTTGGGGCACCGTCAAGGTGCAGTGGCGCGGGTTGCCCAAGGCGTACGCGTCGGCCGCGGGAGTGCCGCTGGACGTGTTCGTGTCACCACGGAAAGAGAGTTGCTCGATCGTCGCGACGAAGGTGACGCTCGATGCTCCTGCGGCGCTGTCGATCGCTTTCGCGAGCGGCGGGCAGGCGCGCGTGATGTTCGACGGAGCGGAGGTCGGCACAGCCGATGACGTGCACGCGTCGATGCGGTTCAACCGGATCGCGGCGAAGATCGCGGCGGATAAAGGCCCTCATCTCGTCTCCGCGAAGATCTGTACTACGGCGCAGGACGACGACGGTCACGTGCGCTTGGTGATCCTCGCGGACGGCAAGCCCGTGAAGGCGAGCGCGGATCTCTCGGCTGTGCCTACGAGCACGAAGGCGAAGATCGAGAAGGTCGTGACCCCGCTCGCGCGAGCGCTCAAGCCTGCGGCGGACGCGGACTCGCAGCTTGACGCGATCATCGTTCGAACCCTCGGTGGCGAGGACGACAGCAAGAGCCCGCGCGCGCCGGGGATGCTGGACGCGCTCATCGCGACTCAGCTGGCGGCGGATCGACTGGCGATGGCCGCGTGGATCGCGCCTTCGGGAGCCAATCGCAGCGGCTGGCTGTATCTCGCGAAGAAGCGCGCGGAGGAGCAGAGCGATGCACGCAGCAAGGCCTTCGCAGAGCGGCGCATCCTCGCGCAGCACGTGAACGCGCGGATGCCCGACTGGGCGATGGCGGGCGCCAACGTCGTGCTCGCGAACAAGACAGACTCGGAGGCCGTGTTGCTTTGGGCGACGATCGAGGAGTCGCTTGGCACCGACGCGCTGAGGCTCTCGGCCATGCGGCGCATCGCCGCGCTCGTCGACGCGTCACCAGGGACGGCGCCGACCGTCGCGCTCACCGAGCTCGCTTCACTCGCGTCCTCCTTCGATCCGGGCCGCGCGAACGACGTCTATGCCAAGCTCGCTGCGCGGGGAGTCATGAGCCTGGCGTATGTCGCGACCATGGCCAAGAGGAGCGATGCGGACGGCGTCGCCGCGGCCAAGCGCGTGTTCTCCGGTCAGCTCGGCGACGCCGACGACGGCATCGATATCGCGCAGACCATCGCGCGCACGGGTCGCCATGACGCGTCTCGCGCGTTCTTTGGACAGCTCACCGATTGGTCGCCGAACCGCGCCGAGGTGTGGTCCGGTTTGGCCGACGAGATGAAGACGACGAGCGCGCCCGACGGCGCCGACAAGCTCGTGCTCATCGCGTTGCAGCGCGCACGTGAGCTCTCGCCGACGGAGCCACGTTATCGCGCTCAGATCGATCTCTACACGCAAGCGGCGGGCGGGCAGTCCGCACACGAGGACGACGAGAAGTACATGGTCCCCTCCAGCGTGATCCTCGCGCGGAGGCTCGGCGTGCCCAAGCAGCCGGACTGCGCCGATCGCGAACTGCACTGGGTGCGCGCGGTGGTCATGCACTCGGATCGTCGGGTGTCGCAGCTCATTCACTACGCGCGCGAGATCGTCATCTCGCCGCGAACGCAAGACGAGCTTGTCGAGGAGATCCCCGCCGAGGGAGACGAGACCGAGATCTTGCGCGCGCGCGTGCACCGCAAGGACGGCGGCACCGCGTTCCCCCTCGAGGAGAAGAACGACGGCGATCGTCCGCGCATCCGATGGCCCGAGCTCGCACCTGGTGATGTCGTCGAGGTCGCGGTGCGCACGTGGACCGATCACGCCGTCGGGGGACGCGGAGATCCGCCGTACTACTTCCTCGATTACGCAGGGGCGACGAGCGTGCACCCGCTCATCTACAACGAGGTCATCGTCGAGGCACCGCCGGAGCACCCAATCTACGTGGACGTGATCAACGCCGCGCCGAACAGCTTCGAGAAGACTGAGAAAGACGAGAACGGACGACATGTCACGCGCCTCGTGTGGCAGAAGCCCGTGACGATCGCCGAAGAGCCGCTCGCCCCTGCGATGACGGAGATCGTGCCGGTGATCGCGGGATCAACTTTCAAGAGCTGGGAGGATTTCCGCAGCTGGTACAAGGAGGCCGTCAAGGGTTTCACGGAGCCAGACGAGCAAGTGAAGCGCCTCGCCGCGCAGCTGACCAAGGGCAAGAACACGCGGGACGAGAAGCTCGGCGCGATCTTCGACTTCGTCTCGGACGACATCCGCTACGTCAACTACACGAGCGGCGAGTACTGGCTCCCGAACCGTCCGCAGCAGCTGCTCGCGCGACGTGAGGGCGACTGCGACGACAAGGCGATCTTGTTGATCACGCTGCTGCGCGCGGTCGGCATCGACGCGCAAGAGGTGATGGTGCAGACGCGCGAGACTGGTCAGCCGAGCGTGCTCTTGGCGAAGAACGTGGCGATCCCGATGTTCGATCACGGCATCGCCTTCTTGCCAGGTCCGAACGGCGGCCAGTACCTGGATGCGACGAGCCCGCAGTCGCGCCTCGGTCCGCTTCCGTCGATGGACGCGCGTGCGGTCGCGTTGAGGTTGGACTCGGGCACTGCCGAGATCGTTCACCTCCCTTCGTCCACGCCAGACGATCACGGCGCGGACGTTCGCTGGAACATCACGTTGAAGAGCGACGGCGCGGGAGATCTCGCTGGCGAAGAGAAGCACACAGGCGATGGCGCGTTCCTGTTGCGAACGTACCTGTCGCAGCCGGACGCGCGCGTGCAGTACGTGGAGGACAACCTCGTCGGCGGGTGGTTTCCCACGGTGCAGGTCGACAAGGACATCGCGTTCGAGGGCGATCTGGCGCAAGGCGCCGCGAGCGTGAAGTACAAAGCGAAGAGCGACGGACTCGCGCGCAAGGAGCAAGGCGAGCTCGTGGTTCCGCTCGCGCCCAGCTCGACGCTCACGAGCTCGCTAGCGCCGCTTCTCACGCGGACGCTGCCGGTGAGCCTGCCACCATACTTGGCGCCTAGTCATCAGCTGCGCACGACGCGCATCACGGCGCCGGCTGGGTTTTCGTGGGCCGATCCGCCCTTGGGCGGCGACGAAGTTGGTGGAGAGTTTGGTCGTGCTCACCTGGAGATCGCGCGAGACAGCAAGGATCCGCGGGTGATGGTGATCAAGCGGCAGGTGGTGTTCGATCAACACTTCATCACTCCGGAAAAATATCCGGCTTGGCGCGCGTTCCTCTCGCGCATCGACCGCGTGATGCACAAGAGCGTGCGAGCTGTGCCCGTCGGTTCGAAGGCAGGTGCACAATGAACCGCGGTGGACTCTTGCTCGGCGTTGCGCTTCT
>JANYHY010000298.1 GCA_025362165.1 Myxococcales bacterium
GTCGGTTACCAGCCGACCCTGGCCACCGAAATGGGCCAAATGCAGGAGCGGATCACGTCGACGAACAAAGGCTCGATCACCAGCGTGCAGGCCGTGTACGTCCCGGCGGACGACCTGACGGACCCCGCGCCCGCGACGACGTTCGCCCACTTGGATGCGACCACGGTCTTGAACCGCGCGCTCACCGAGATCGGGATCTACCCCGCCGTCGACCCGCTGGACTCGACGAGCACCCTGCTCGATCCGAACATCGTCGGACAGCGTCACTACGACGTCGCGCGCGGCGTGCAGAACACGCTGCAGAAGTACAAGGACCTGCAAGACATCATCGCGATCCTCGGCATGGACGAGCTCAGCGAGGACGACAAGCTCGTCGTCAAGCGCGCGCGCAAGATTCAGCTCTTCTTGTCGCAGCCGTTCAGCGTCGCCTCGCAGTTCACGGGGACACCAGGCGCGTACGTGTCGGTCGAGAAGAGCATCGACGGCTTCTCGCAGATCCTCCTCGGCGACTACGACGACGACTCGCTCTACCCGGAGAAGGCGTTCCACCTCGTGGGCGACATCGAGGCGATGAAGACCAAGGCGCAGAAGCTCGTCGAGGAAGCCAAGAAGAAATGAGCGACGTCGCGCAAGACAACGCTCGGTGGGGTGCCGTTGGCACGCACCAGATCTTGCTCGAGATCGTCACGCCGAAAGGCCGCGCGCTCAGCGAGATCGTCGACGAAGTGACCGCGACCGCGCAAAGCGGCGAGTTCGGCGTGCTGCCTGGACACCTGCCGATGTTGGCTAGCCTGCGCACCGGCATCGTCAGCTATCGCCAAGGAAGCGGCGAGCCGAAGAAATGCGCGGTGGGAGCTGGTTTCGTAGAGGCAGGCGCCAACAAGGTGCTCATCTTGACCGACGACTACATCGTGCGCGCGAGCGTGGATCCCGTCGTCGTCCGCTCGGAGCTCGCAGACGTGCAGTCGCAGATCCGCGAGACCGAAGAGAGTGACTCGGCCAACATGCGCGGCAAACTCACGACGCTGATCGCCAAAGAGAACTGGCTCGCGGCCCAGCTCGAGCTCTACGGTGATCCGCCACCCGCCACGATGCGCCCCTATGATGAGTACGGACCGCCCGCGCCGGTCGCCGCCGAAGAGCTTTCCGCAGAGCCTCCTGCGGACGCCTGACGGATGCAGCGCGCCCTCTCCATCGCCTTGGGGTTAGGCGTGCTCGTGCTCGCCTTCTGGTTGACGAATCAACAGATGAGCAAGTGGCACCCCGAGCGACCCGTCGACGCTGGCGACGTTGACGCGAGCGACGGGGGCACAATGGATGCCATGTCAATGGTTGATTTGTCACTCGATGCCGGCGGCCCGGATCCGCTGCTCGATTTCCCGATGTTTATGGGAGAGTCGCGCCGTGCGGACGGCGGCGTGGGAAGCAAGATGCCTGACGGTACCGCTGTGCCTCCGTTGCCCGACGACGCGCCCAAGCAAGTGCACTTCGGCGTGGTGCTCGTCACGTATCGAGGGGCCGAGGGGGCATCCGCGACCGCACGATCGAAGGCTGAGGCGACCGAGCTCGTCAAGCAACTGGCAGAGCTCGCGAAGACGGACTTTCACGGCGCGGTCCGAAAGGGCGACGACGGCTCCGGGGACGACCTCGGCCGCATGCCCAGGGGGGCGCTCGAGCTCGCGCCTGAGTATTTCTTGTTCACGCTCGGCAAGGGTAAGGTATCGGATTCGATCGAGACTCCTCGCGGCTACTGGATCGTTCGGCGAATCGACTGACACAAGACAAACACGGACGGCAAATCATGGCGACGATCGACATCACGAAGGTGCACTCTCTCACCGTGGAGGCCGCGAAGGCCAAGGCGGAGGATTTCGCCAAGAGCATGGAGACCAAGCTCGGCCTCACTTGGAGCTGGGTGGGTGACGACATCAAGTTCGAGGCGCCAAGCGGCGTCGCCAAGGGCACCAAAGGCAACCTCTCGGTCACGGACAAGGCCGTCCGCGTCACGGTGGACTTGCCGTTCCTGCTCCGGGTGATGAAGGGCTCGATCGAGGAAAAGATCCACGAGAAGCTCAACCAGCTTCTCTGACAGCTCCTCTGATACAGGCTGAGATCGCGCGCCTTTCGATCTAGTGCGGGGGGCCGCGTTTTCGCTCGCTTGATCACCTCGCAATGCGCTAGCGTCCTTTGTCGGCAAACGTCCGCATGTCGGAGAGAACCACAAGCCAAATCGACCCGTTGCAGGCCGATCGCCTTCGCCTCGAGGTCGCTCAAACGACCGACCGTGATCGCCAAGCACGACTCTTGTGCGAGATCGCCGAGCGTGAGGTCGATGAGCCAATCGCCGTGCGCGACTATCTCGCGGCGTTCAACGCGGATCCAACGTTTCGAGAGCCCCTCGAGGCGCTCGTGCGCCTGCTCGAGCGGCGGCGGTCGCTCAAGAATCTAGGCCGCGTGATCGACGCGCTCGTGCGGGCTGCGGTGACCCCGGCCGAGAAGACGCGC
The DNA here is from genome assembly GCA_025362165.1 of Myxococcales bacterium. Lineage (GTDB taxonomy): Bacteria > Myxococcota_A > Polyangia > Polyangiales > Polyangiaceae > JANYHY01. The sequence goes on from JANYHY010000298.1 coordinate 2,506, forward strand.
GCGCTCGTGATGCGCGCGGCTTTCCTCGAGGACGTCCAAGCCGACATGGACGGCGCGAAGGCTGCTGCGCGCGAGGCCACGCAGGTCGAAGGCGAAGGGGGCGAGCCTCCCTTGCCTCTCACCGAGGCGTCCACCGCTTGGCTGACGCTCGAGCTCGTGGGGGCGCGCCTCAACGACATCGCGATGCGTGAAGAGGCCCTCGAAGAGCGGGCCAAGCGCGCGGCCGACACCACGTGGAAGGCTCTGTTGGTGCTCGACGCGGGACGCCTCGCGGTCGCGCGTGGGGACATCGACCGCGGGCTCGAGCTGTTCGGTTCTGCACGCGCTGCGGGTGGCTCGGCGACGTTCATGGCCGCGGTCGCTGCGGAGCGCCTCGCGCAGCGCGAGCCTGGGATCCCTGGGTCGGACGAGGCAACGAAGCGCTCGATGGCCTACGCGGAAGCACTCGAGGCGCAAGCGAGCATGATGGCGGAGGCGATCGGCAACCCAGAGAACGGGGA
>JANYHY010000301.1 GCA_025362165.1 Myxococcales bacterium
CCCTGGACCATCAAGTGCGCGAGGTACGCCGTGCGATCTTTGCCCCTGTATCGGAGGTCGCTGTCGCGCAGTGCGCATGCGGTGAGCAGCGCATCGCGGAAGAGCTCTGCGTCTTTGACCTGCCCTGTGAGGCCGACCTGCGCGCGACCTGCATCGAGCGCGAGCACGACGCGTGAGGCCTTGGGCGAGCTCGAGACCTCGCTCGGCGCCGGGTATGCGAGCTTGAGAACCTGCGCAGCCATCACCTTGCCTCCTTGCGAGCGACGATGCGTTGCGCCCGCCTCAACGAGCGGAACGCAGCCTTGCGTAGCTCTTCGTCCTCGTCACCGTCTTCAGCGGCGAGGCTCGTGAGCGTCTCGATGGCGCCAGGCGTCGCGGCGAATCCGAGCGCAGCGATCGCCTCTTTGCGAGCGTCACCCTCTTTGGCAAGTTCTTCGAGCGCCGCAGTGTCGCGGTCGCGCATTGCTCGCGCGAGCAGCACCTTGCGTCCGCTCGTGTCGTTTAGTGCGTCGCTCGAGAGCTCGGACTCGCTGGCCGCGAGCGAGAGACGTACCGGATCGAACACCGTCAGCTTGATCGATGACACGTCATCCATTGGGGCAAGGCCGATAGCGGCGGCTGAACGGACGTCGCCATCAGCGTCAGAGAGCGCCTTGAGGAGCTCCGCCTTGGACCCCGCGAGTGCGTGAGCGGCCTCTGTGCGGATTTCCGTCGGCGTCTTGCTGTCCGCCAGCCAGCGCTTTGCGTCGGCACGAATTGCCGCGACGTCTACCTTGCGCGCGGCCCACATCGCTCGCAGCCACGCGCCGAGCTCCGCCTCGCTCTCATCGTCTTTGCCGGCCGTGATCGCGGCGAGATACTCCTTCTCTGCGCGTTTGGCTGCTTCCACGAGCGCAGGTCCGAGCGCCTTGCGATCAGCGTCGCTGGCGGATTGAGAGCGTGCTCCAGTCAACCATGCAGCGTCAGCGCGGGCAGACGCTGCGCCCGCACCGAGTAGCTTCACGAAATCCGCGCTTGGGATCTTGTCGCGACGAACCAGGCCAAAACGAAGGCGTTCGCGCAACCCGTCATTGGAGAGCTTGGCGAGCTTCTCGAGCAGTAGTGCCGCGTTGCCCTCCGTGGCGAGGTATGCCGCCGCGGGCTGAGAGATGTCTTCGTTGTCGCTCTCGACTGCGAGGAACTCCACGCGCGTGCGATCGTTGGCGAAGACCTTGTCGAGCGCTTCTCGAGCGCCCCACCGCACGTCGTCGTCGTAGTCGTTGAGCGCCTTCGCGAGCACCTTCTCGGACGAAGGATCGCCGAGCTCACCGAGGGCTTTGCCGGCCGCGACGCGCTCCGGGTTGCTGCTAGAGCGCTCCGAGAGGACAGCCTCGACCCGCGTACGGGAGCGCTCGCCGCCGATCCATCGGAGCGCCTGCACTGCCGCAACCGCTAGCGCAGCCTCCTTGGTGCCTACCGAAGACTCGATCTTGTCTCGCACTCGCTCGCGGTCGTCGGGATCGAGCTTGGCGAGCAGTCGGCCGAGACCTTCGAGCGCAGCGGCTTGCATGCTGACCTCTGCGGGCGCCTCTTCAGTCCCACCTGCAGCGATCACCTCGAGCTCCGAGAGCGCGCGCTTGTCGCCGAGCGTGCCCAACGACAGCAGCGCTCGCTCGCGATCTCCGCCGTCGCCAGCGCGAGCGAAGAGCAAGAGAGGCCTGAGCGCGGCCGCGTCGTGTCGCGTCGCGACGCCCTCCGCTGCAGCGAGCATCGTCTCGCGCGCCCCACCCTTGAGCACGTCCATGAGCGGCTCGGGCTTGCTGCCCTTCTTCTCCACGCGCGTCGCGTACGAGCGCACCGCGGTAGAGCGCACCGTGACGTCGCGATCCGCGAACATCGAGATCAACAGCGCGTCCGCCGAGTCGTGCTGCAGATCGTCGAGCTCTGCGGCGCCGAGCTGACGGACGTCCGCGTACTTTGCGCGCACCGACGCCTCCAGGAAGCGATGCGCGAGCGTGAAGTTGCGGAGCTTCGGAGCAGGAGCGCCACGCTCACGCGGTGCGTCCCCGCGCGGACCGACGATCGTCACGCATCCCGCGAACGCCGCTCGACGAACCGCCTCGGTCTCGTCGGCGAAGCGCGCGGAGAGCGCATCAATCGACGCCTCGCCCGCCCTCGTACGCGACAGCGCTTCGGTGAGCGCGACACGCTCGCCGTCGGGAACCGTGTCCTCGAAGCGCGCCGCGAGCGCACGCACGGCCGTCTTCGACCCGAGCCCCGCCAGCGCGTCACGGGCGCGCGCGGCCACATTCGCGTCCTCTGCGCGCAGCCACGGCGCGAGCGCGTCAGCCGCGCGATCATCCTTGCGAGCCGCCAGCATTTCCGCGGCGCGAAGGCGAAGGTCATCGTGATCGCTCTCGAGCGCCTTCACGAGCGCCGCGGCGACGCGCGCGTCCTGAGACGTGGAGAGTCGCTCGAGGACTCCGATGCGAATGTCGGGGTGCTCGCTGCTGAGCGCGCAAAGCAGCGGCTCGAGGCTGCCTGGAGGGCTGAGCTTCTCGAGCAGATCGAACGCGTACTTTCGCGCTTGAGCGACGCGCGAGTCGAGTGCCTTCGCGACTCGAGGCTTCGACTCATCACCGCGCGCGGCAAGATCGTCAAGCGCCGATTTCACCACGTCAGCCGAAGAGGATGCGAGCGCGAGCCCGAGGGGCGCCTCCGGATCGTTCGGGAAGATCTTGCGGAGCGCGACGAACGCAGCTTGTCGCACGAGGTGATTCGGATCGTCCAGCGCGCGCGCGAGCGCTGGAGTCGCGCTCGCGACCGAGACATGGTTTTGCAGACAAAGCTCTACTAGCCGATCGATCGCGTCACGTCGCACGCG
>JANYHY010000310.1 GCA_025362165.1 Myxococcales bacterium
GCGTCTGCGGGTGAGCTCAGTCGCCTTGGTCGTCTCGTCGAGCGGCAGCTGCGATACGGCTCTACGTGCGAGCGTCGCGGCGTCATAGCCGAGGGCGGTCCACCATGTCGGCGGGTGCCCAGTCGCGTCGCGATATTGATCGAGGCGCACGTCTCCTCGAGCGCCAGTCGCGCCGAATGGATACGCGCCAGAAGCGATCGTGAGCACTTTGACCTCTGGAGTGGAACTCGCCACTCCGATCGCCGGTCGTGGCCCGAGCGCGAGCGTGGCGCCTCTCGAGAGCGCTGGCATCACCGCACGCGCGCACGCGTCCGAGCCGCTGACCAACACCGCAGTCACGCGTGCCTTCTCCCAATCGACCGTGGGAAATCGCGCGCGAGAGAGCGGCGGATCGCAGCTCGTCGGAGGAAGAAGCGTCAGCTCCGAGTCGCCCCACTTGCTGAAGGTCTCGCGCTCCATCGCCCCAGCGAGCACAGCGACCTTCGTCAGCTTGCGGCGCACCAGCTCGGCAACGAGCGGATTGAGCGTCGCTCGCACGGACTCGCCGACCGTATAGGTGAACCTGAACGGCGGAGAGCTCGGCTCACCGAGCAGGATCGTCGGCACTCCGTTCTGCTCGGCCCACGCGCGCGCTCGCTCGGTGCCCACGTCGTCGAGTCCGGCGATGATGATCGCCGCGCCCTCGCCCACTAGCTCTTCGAACGCGGCCTCGGCCGTGTCGCCGCCGCCTTCGGTCCTCGCGAGCAATCGCACGCCGTCATCGGCGCCCTCTCTGCGCGGAAGGTCCAACGCGAAAGCGACGCCGCGCGCGACATCGGCCGCTGCGTCGCGAAGCTCTGGCGTGCTGGTCGGCAGCACCAACCCGATGCTCCTGCCCGCGACGCTCCGCCGCCCGCGCAGAGTGGTCGCGAGATCCTTCAATGCACTAGCGTCATCACCGCTGACGAGCGCGCCGCCGCCTTGCTGATCAAGCAGCCATTTGGCGAGCTGCGCGTCGTTCGCTTCAGCGGCATAGCGAGCGAGGCGCTGCGCCATCTTCTTCAAGAGCGGAGCGGCATAAGCGCTCTCGGGGTTCGCCCGCATCGCGCGCAGAGAGCCCTCGATCGCCTTAGGCGGCATCGACGCGAGCGTCTCGTCAATCCGGCTTAAAACAGCCTCCGCGTGATCATCTGTGGTGTCGCGCAGCCACGCGTCCATGTACGCGATCGCCTCGTAGTCACGGTGCGCATCCACGGCCGCGAGCGTGACCTCGGCCAACATCAGCTCGCGTACGATCGGATCGACCGCCTTGCCGACGAGCGGTCGCAGCGCGTCGAGCGACCTCTCAGGGTGCCCAGCCGCGCGGAGCAGTCGCGCGCGCGTCACTGTGTCCAGATCCGTCAGCGTTCCGGCGGCCGGCAGCTTGTGGTTCTGGTCGACCTCCAATTGAGCACTAGCGAGGTCCGCCAATGCAATATTGGCATTGGCCAAATACAAATGCGCAAAAGGCGTCAATGCATCATCAGGATAGTGCTCGATGAAGCGCGAGAGGCGCAATCGCATCGTCGTCCAGTCCACCGGCGGCGTGAGCCACACTTCGCGGATCTCGGTCATCGCGTGCATCGCCTCCGTCGACGTCGACAGCTGCACGGACGGCCTTATCTCGAGCGTCGCCGCCGTTCCGCCGCAAGCACACGCCAAGGCGCCCGCGAGGACGCCCGTGAATGCGCCCGTGAATGCGCCCGTGAATGCGCCAGAGCGACAATGACTCAAAGCGTCTCACCAATCCGCGTCATCGCATCGCTCTGCGGAAACCCCGAGCGCAGGCGACTCTCATAGGTGAGCGCCTGAGCGGTGTTCCCCGTCACTCGTGCGACTTGCATCAATCGCCAGTTCGTCCACGGCGTCAACGCACCGGGATACTTCAGCACCTCCATATAGGCCTGCTTGGCCAAATCCCACTTGCTGGGATCGGACTTGGCCTCTCTCAAGAACAGCTCACCAAACGCGAAGTAGGCATAAGGGATCCACTTGGAAGTCGGCTGCTTCACGATTAGCTCGTAATAGGCCTTGCGCGCGTTAGTGTCTTCGCCGATGAGCTCGTATTCGAGCGCGAGCGAATACATCGACTGATCGATTTGAGGCGCAGTCGGATAGTTCGATATGACCTTCGCATAGTTGTCAATCGCTCGCCGCGCGCCCGCCACGCCCGAGTCGGCGCGATGCAGCTCGAGGTAGTCGTCCGCCATCCGCCGCAGGACCATCGGCGCGTCTGGCGCATTCGTCGGCATCGACGAGAAGAGCGCGTCGAGTTGCTGGAGCTCCATGAGCAGGAGGGCCTTGCTGCGCGGCGCTGTCGTTCGCACGTCGCGCGCAGGCACATCGAGCGGAGAGGTCATTCGACCATTGACGATAGGCGACGGAGCGGTGGCCGCATCTGGCGCGGATGCGTCGATCGCCACGGCTCGCGCAGGGGAGGGAGCCACGACGATCGTGACTGCCTCCTCGGGCGGAGGCGCCGTCGTCGGGGCGCACGCGATCAACAAGAGACTCCACGACGCAGCACGCATGGGATTCGAACGTAGCATGGTGTAATGGTGGTGCCGTGCAGCCGAACACGCGGTCAACACTACAACGCCTCCATGGGTTGTCTGGCGTCGTGCCGCTCGGGGCGTTCCTCGTCGAGCACCTCTGGGCCAACGCGAGCGTGTTGGGTGGACGCGTGCCTTACGATCGCACGGTGGCCGAGCTTCAAAGGCTGCCTGTGCTGCCGCTCCTCGAGCTCATCGGGATTTTCCTGCCATTGGGGTTTCACGTGATCTACGGCGTCGTGCTCGCGCGCGAACCCAAGCAAAACCTGGGGAGCGACGGGTACGCGCGCCACTGGCTCCAACGAGCGCAGCGCGTGACCGGTCTCATCGCGCTCGTGTTTCTGCTCGCGCACCTCTGGGAGTTTCGCGTCCAGAAGTGGCTCTTCTCGATGGCGCCCACGAACTTCTACGACGTGATGGAGTCCCATATGTCGTGGACGAAATGGGGGGTGCCCTGGATCGCGATCGGCTACCTCATCGGCGTCGGCGCGACCGTCTCTTACTTCGCCAACTCGCTCTTTCAGTTCGGCGTCTCATGGGGATGGGTGAAGTCGCTGCGCGCTCAGAAGCGTCTGGTCTTGGCGAGCGCATCCGTCGGAGCATTCCTCTTCGTGTTGGGCGCGCTCACCGTCATGTCGATGGCGTCCGGATCTAGCTTCGGTCTCGGTCGCTCCATGACAGCGCCCGCGCTGACCGACTGCAAAGGCCAAGGCACAGCCCCCGCCCATTGACCCAAGCAACCGGCTTTACCTCCCACGCTGCGCGCCCTAGAAAGAGCTTCGATGGCAAAGAAGAGCGTGACCAAGAGCGAGTCCGGCAAGACTCGTCGTGTGATCGTCGTCGGCGGTGGTCTCGCGGGACTCATGACCGTCATCAAGCTCTGCGAGGCCGGCGTCCCCGTCGATCTGTTCTCGCTCGTCCCCGTCAAG
>JANYHY010000367.1 GCA_025362165.1 Myxococcales bacterium
CTCGGTGGGCCCGCTCCCGCCCGGCGCGGCGTTGGGCAGGAACGCGCCCTCCACCAGCTTCGACGACGCCACCAGCGCGGCCAGGACGCCGTCCATCGTCGCCCGCCCCAGCGCGAAGCGCGCCGCCACGTCGGCGGCCACGAACGGCCCGTGGGTGCGGGCCCACCGGCCCACGAGATCGGCGAGCGGGTCCTTCACCGGCTCGAGGAACGCCGCCGGCATCCCCCGCGGCGGCACGATGCCCAGCGCGTCGCGGTACCGCCCGACGTCCTCCGACGCGATGAGCCGCCTCTCGCCGGCGACCTTGATCGACGCGATCCGCCGGTCGGCCTCGAGCGCCTTCACCCACGCGATGGCCTCGCCCGGCGACGTGCACCGCTGGGCGATCTCGTCGAACGACAGATCGCCGAGCGAGAGCAGCAGATCGTGGACGCCGTCGGCGTGCTTGGCGGGCCGGTCCAGGCGCTGGAGCGCGCGCACGTGGGTCGCGATCGCGTCGGGGTCGAGGAGCTTCCGGAGCTCGGCCTCGCCCAGGAGCTCGCGGAGCTGGGCGTGATCGATCGACAGGGCCTGGGCCCGCCGCTCGGCCAGCGGCGCGTCGCCATCGTAGATGAAGTTGGCGACGAACGAGAACAGCAGCGACTGCGCGAACGGCGACGGCGCCTCGGTCCGCCGCTCGACCACCTTGATCGCTCGCGACTGGACGGCCTTCAGCGTTTGCTCGAGACCCGGCAGATCGAACACGTCGCGCAAGACCTCCCGATACGTCTCGAGCACGATCGGAAACGACGGGAACTTCGAGGCCACCGCCAACAAATCGCTAGCGCGTTTTCGCTGCGCCCAGAGCGGCGTACGCTTGCCAGGCATCCGTCGTGGCAACAAGAGAGCGCGCGCGGCGTTCTCCCGAAATCTGGCCGAAAATAGGGACGAATGAGCGAGCGAGTCCGTCACGAGCGCGTCGATCTCCTCGGGCGTGGGCAAGAAGACGTCGAGGCTCGGCGGTTGATCGGCGGCGGTGATGCGGAACACGATCCCGTCATCGCTCCACACGACGTCAGGCTCACCTGCGTTGGCTGCGCGCAATCGCGCGAGCGCGGCCATCGCCCATGGCGCATGCACTCGCATTCCGAACGGCGTCATCACGCACACGCGCTCGTCGCCGATCTCATCCATGAAGCGCTCGACCACGATCGTCTTGTCGCTCGGCACGACTCCGGCGACCTCCATCTGGTCGTGCACGTATGCTGCGAGGTTGCGCGCCGCGCTCGCGTCGAGGCCGTGCTCCTTGCCGAGCCACCGCTCCGCCGCGACAGGCTTTTGCGTCGACAGCGATCGCGCGAGCTTGCCGATACGCGCCCCCAGATCGCGCGAGCGCCCGACGCGGTCGCCGTGCCAGAACGGCATCTTTCCGGGCTCTCCGCTCGCTGGTGTGACGAGCACACGATCTAGCGTGATCTCGTCCGCGCGCCACGAAGATGCGCCGAGCAAGAACACTTCACCCTCGCGCAGCTCGAAGACCATCTCTTCGTCGAGCTCACCAACTCTGCGACCGCCCTTCTTGTCGTCTGCTCCAGCCAAGAACACGCCATACAATCCGCGATCGGGGATCGTGCCGCCGTTCGCGATCGCGAGGCGCAGTGAGCCCTGCCGAGATCGCAGCGTGCCAGCCGTGCGATCCCACGTGACGCGCGGGCGCAGCTCCGCGAAGCCGTCGGATGGGTAGAGGCCGCTTAGCATGTCGAGCACGCCCTCGAAGGCGCCGTGCGGGAGCTCGTGGAACGGAGATGCTTGACGCATCATCGAATAGAGCGCTGCGACTTGGACGGGCTCCGCTGTGGCAGACGTGATCGCGACGATCTGCTGTGCGAGGACGTCGAGCGGGTTGCGCAGCACCGCCGTCGGCTCCACGTCTCCTTCTCGCATGCCCTCCGCCGCCGCTGTCGCCGCCAAAAGATCCGCGCGGTGCTTGGGCAGTATCGTCGCTTCGGGCACGCCGCCGACTTGATGGCTCGCTCTCCCGACGCGCTGCAAACCGGACGCGATGGATGGCGGCGCCTCCACCTGGATGACGAGATCGACCGCGCCCATGTCGACGCCAAGCTCGAGCGAGCTCGTCGCGACGATCGCCCGTAAATCACCGCGTTTGAGCCGATCCTCGATGACCGCGCGCTTCTCTCGCGCGACAGAGCCGTGGTGCGCGAGCGCGATCTCTTCTCCCGCCACTTCGTTCAGCGCTGTCGCCAAGCGCTCGGCCAACCTACGACTGTTGACGAACACCATCGTCGATCGATGCTCACGAATGAGCCCGATGATCTTTTGGTGGAGGTGAGGCCAGATCGACGTCTTGGGCGCTCCGCGAGCTGCAGGACCGCGCGGGTCGTCCTCTGCCTCGCCCAGTCGCGCCATGTCGATGTCCGGCGTGGAGACGAACAACTTGATGTCCTTCTTCGCGCCCGCGTCGATGATCGTCACTGCCCGCGCGACCCCTTCCGAATCGTAGCCGCCGAGAGCGCGCGCCACCTGGTCGAGCGGTCGCTGCGTCGCGGACAGACCGATGCGCTGCAAGGGCCGCGCGTTCTTTGGCCTCAGCGCCTCCAGGCGTTCGAGCGACACGAACAGGTGCGCACCCCGCTTGGTCGCGACGAGCTGGTGAATCTCGTCGACGATCACAGTGTCCACGGTAGTCAGGATCTTCTGCGCGCCGCTCGTGAGCATCAGATAGAGCGACTCAGGAGTCGTGATGAGAATGTCTGGTGGGTGCTTGAGCGCACGCGCGCGCTCGTCTTGCGGCGTGTCACCAGTCCGCACCAAGACGGAGAGCTCTCGCGCCGCGAGCTTCGGGTGACCAGCGGCGCGATCCAACACACCGCCCAGCGGCGCCCGAAGGTTGCGCTCCACGTCCACGGCGAGCGCCTTGAGGGGCGACACATACAGCAACGAAACGCCTTTTTTTCCAGGCGAAAACGCGAGCCGATCGATCGCCGAGAGGAAGGCCGCGAGCGTCTTTCCGGATCCCGTCGGCGCCAAGATCAGCGTGGACTCGCCACGCACGATCGGCGGCCATCCGAGCGACTGCGCCCGAGTCGGCTCGCCCAACGCGTCGGCGAACCACTCCCGCACCGGAGCGCGAAACGGGAGATCGCTCTTGCTCACGACGGCAGTGTACCGCGTTCGGTGATTGCGTTCGCCCGTTGGGCTCGCTTCTCACGTCAAGTCGGTCTCTCGATTTGGCACGGCATGTTCGTTCGAGATCGGATAAGCAGCGGGCAATGCCGCGCGCTGCTCTGTTCGACATGGATCGCACGCTCCTACGCAAGGAGACCGCGACGCTCTACGTCCGCTATCAATACGACATCGGCGAGGCCACGCTCGTCGATCTCGCGCGCGTCACCTGGTGGGTGCTCCAATATACGTTCGGCGTGATCGACGTGCAGGACGTCGCGCGGCGAGCGGTCGCGCCTTACGCGGGCCAGTCGGAGCGCGCGATGATCGACAAATGTGATCGCTGGTTCGATGAGAGGGTCAAACAGCACATGACCGACGCTGGCAGGCACGCTGTGGCTCGACACCAGGCCGAAGGCGATCTCGTCGCGATCGTCACCGGAGCGACGCCGTACTCTGCCAAACCGCTCGCGCGCATGTTGGGCATCGAGCACGTCGTGTCGAGCGAGCTCGAGGTCGACGAGCGCGGAAATTTCACGGGCCGACCCAAGGAGCCGCTCTGCTACGGAAGAGGCAAGATCACTCGCGCCGAGCGCTTGGCCGAGCAGCTCGGGTTCGAGCTGAAGGAAGCGATCTTCTACAGCGACTCCTACACGGACTTGCCCCTGCTCGAGCACGTCGCCGAGCCTGTGATCGTCAACCCCGACCCACGCTTACGACGCGTCGCAGAAAAACGAAAATGGCGGATCGAGCGCTGGTGACGATTTAGGCAATGACAGCCGCAGCGACTCAACGAGCCTCGCTCACGAACGCCAATGCTTGACGCATCACTTGTTCGATGTCGGTCGAATACAAGTGGTACGTCTTCGGCATGATGAAGAGCTCGGCCGGGTAGCCAGCCGCCTTCAGCGCCTCCACGCTCTTCTTCATCCCGGGCAGTTCGGTGCCTTGCTCGGCGGCGACCATCGCGACGGCGCGCACCTTCGAGTTGTCCAGGTACGTCTTGTTGATCCAAACGTCTCCCTCGACCAGCACGAGCAGCGGCCACCGGCCTGGGTGCATGCGCACGATCTCGATCGCAGCCCAAGCGCCGCGCGAGAAGCCCGTCATGATCGCGTCGCGACGATCAACGCCTCCGTCTCCCAACTTCTTCGACACGATCGACACGGCCTTCTCGAGGTCTTGATCCATCAACGCGAACGACTCGTCCCACATCGCGGGACCCGTGGGCGAGTCGTTGCAGTGCTCGTTGCCGGTCGGGCAGATCATCACGCCGCGCTCGGCACCTGCGTCGATCCACTGACCACACGAGTAAACGGGTGGAGCGCACTGCCCATGCAAATGAGCGATGAGGCGGTGCTCGTTTGGTGACCAAGCGAGGGCGTACCAGACGTTGCGATCCGGCGGGAGCATCGGGATCTCCCATGGGCCGATCGCGGCTCTTTTGGCTGGTGACACGTCTGCCACCGCCCAATCTCCAGCATCCGCAGTCGTAGATGCGTCGACCGTCGGGCTCGGCACCCCCACAGGGCTCGCGTCACGGCTCGCGGCGGTCGGTACCGTCGACACGCCCCTGCATGCGAACAGCGCGGCGAGCACGCACGAGATTCGAAGCGCGCGCGTCACGTTCAGCCTCGCGTGAGCAGGCCCCGTTGCATGAACCCGAGCAACCCCTCGACGATGTCTGCCTCGTCGTCGTCCCAGCCACGGATGACGACTTGGTACATGCTCTCCTTCAGGGCTCCGATCATGAACGTCGCCTGCATGCGCGCGTTGCCTTTGGAGACCATGCCGAGCTCCTGGCCGTCGTCGAGCGCCTCCTCGAGCAGAGAGTGCACCTGGCCGAAGAACAGCTGAATCTTGCGGTCGAACGCGACATCCACGCCGCTCACGCCGGTGAGCAAGATCTTGGTCGTGACGCTCTCCTCCATCAACAGGTGCACGATGCCGCGCACGTTGTCGCGGATCTGCTCGTCCACGTCACCCTTCGGATCGACGCGCGAGATGGCCATCCCGAAGCGGACGAGCAACCGATCCACGATCTCTTCGAAGATGGCGCGCTTGTCCTCGAAGTACAGGTAGAAGGTGCCGCGCGCGACACCAGCGGCGGCGACGATGTCATCGACCTTGGCCGCGTGGTAGCCGCTCTTGGCGAACACCTCGCGTGCGTGCACGAGGATTTGCTGGCGGCGCTGCCCCTTCTCCATGCATTGACCACTAGCACCGGTTGCCAGGTCTTTCGCGACTGACGCACGTGTCATCCTGAGGCTCGCCCCATGAAATCGCTGTTCGCTGGGCTGGTTTTCCGCTACCACTCGTTGGGACTGACACGTCAGTCAGCACCCACCGGTGCCGGAGGCATGGATGGCGACGAGCGCAGGCAACTATCTAGCGATCGGAATGGACGTCGGGTCGACCACGGTCAAAGCCGTCGTCGTCAACCCGGCGAACCGAGAGATCCTCTGGAGCGACTACCAGCGCCACCAGACCAAGCAGCCCGAGTACGTGCTGTCGATGCTCGAGGCGATCTACGCCGCGTTCCCCAAACATCCCAAGGACGGCTGGCGCATGTTCCTCACGGGATCCGGAGCGGGTCCGCTCTGTGAGCCCACTGGCGGCAAGTTCGTTCAAGAGGTCAACGCGGTCACGCTCGCCGTCGAGTACATGCACCCGGACGTTGGCAGCGTGATCGAGCTCGGCGGACAAGACGCCAAGATCATCATGTTCAAGATCGACGAGAAGACCGGCAATCGCACGGCCATCGCGTCGATGAACGACAAGTGCGCGTCCGGCACCGGCGCCACGATCGACAAGTGCTTCTTGAAGGTCAACGCTCCGCCCGAGCTCGTGACCTCACTGCGCTTCGACTCCAGCAAGCTCCACCACGTCGCCGCCAAGTGCGGAGTGTTCGCAGAGACGGACATCGTCAACCTGATCAAGAGCGGCATCCCCTCCAACGAGGTGCTCTGTTCTTTGGCCGACGCGATCGTCCTCCAGAACCTCAGCGTCTTGACGCGCGGAAATACGCTCAAGCACAAGGTGCTCTTGCTGGGCGGCCCCAATACCTATTTGCCGTTCCTCCAAGATTGCTGGCGATTGCGCATCCCGCAGTCGTGGGGGGAGCGCGGGCACGAGTACCCGAAGGACATCCCGATCGAGGAGTTGATCTTCATCCCGAAGAACGCGCAGTACTACGCCGCCTATGGCGCGGTCATGTACGGCATGCACGAGGAGGCGCACGTCGGCTTCACTGTCGGGCTCGAGAGTCTCACCGAGTACATCACCACGGGCCGCAAGGCTCGCTTGGGTGAGAGCGCGGGCCCGCCGCTGGCGAAGGACTCTACCGAGCTCGACGAGTTCAAGGCGCTCTACAAGATTCCAAAGTTCGAGCCGGTGAAGTTCGAAAAGGGCCAGAAGGTCCAAGCGGTCATCGGTCTCGATGGCGGCTCCACCTCGAGCAAGGCCGTGTTGGTCGACTACGAGACGGGCGAGATCATCTCGAAGGGCTACCAACTCTCGAAGGGCAACCCGATCCGCGACACCAAAGAGCTATTGGCGCAATTGCGTCAGGGCATCCTGGATCAAGGCGCAGAGCTCGAGGTCATGGGCTTCGGCGCCACCGGTTACGCCGCAGACGTGCTCGAAGAGTGCGTGAAGAGCGACGTCAACGTGGTCGAGACGGTCGCGCACATGATGAGCGCGGTGCACTTCTTCGGCGACGTGGACGTCATCTGCGACATCGGCGGGCAAGACATCAAAGTGCTGTTCATGAAGAACGGCGACATTGGCAACTTCAGATTGTCCAATAGCTGCTCCGCCGGTAATGGCATGTTGCTTCAAGCGGTCAGCGACTCGTTCGGAGTGCCCGTCACGCAGTTCGCGGACGTCGCGTTCAAGGCAGAATTGGCGCCCAAGTTCAGCTATGGCTGCGCCGTCTTTTTGGACACCGATCGTGTCAATTTCCAAAAAGAGGGTTTCTCCAAAGAAGAGATGCTCGCAGGCCTCGCGCAGGTGTTGCCGAAGAACGTCTGGCAATATGTCGTTCAAATCCCACGTATGGCCGCGCTTGGTACGAAGTTCGTATTGCAAGGCGGCACTCAGTACAACTTGGCGGCCGTCAAAGCCCAAGTGGACTACATCAAAGAGCGCGTGCCGAACGCAGAGGTGTTCGTGCACCCGCACACTGGCGAGGCCGGCGCGATCGGCGCGGCGATGGAGACGCGCCGCGTCGTGCGTCGCAAGAAGAGCTCCACCTTCATCGGGATCGACGCTGCGATCGACCTCGAATACACGAGCAAGAACGACGAAGAGACGGTCTGTCACTTCTGCCCGAACGAGTGCAAGCGCACCTTCATCGACACGCGCCGCCCTGACGGCAGCACGAGCCGTTACATCGCAGGATTCAGCTGCGAGAAGGGCACAGTAGAGAGCAAAGAAGCGATGCTCTCGCTCGTCGCCGATCGGAAGAAGATCGCGCAGCAGTTTCCCAACATGGTCTCTTACGAGGCGCACCGCGCGTTCTCACACTTCTACAAGCCCGCGCCCCCACCCGAGGCCGGCGAATCAGTAGACGACGTAGAGGTCCGCCGCGGCATACTTGGTATTCGCCGAGTGCCGATCAAGCGACCCTTCGTTCGCTCGAGCAAAGAAGCATGGGAGGCGCGCAAGAAGATCCGCGTCGGCATGCCGCGAGTGCTCAACATGTATTCGACGGGTCCGTTCTTCCGGACCTATTTCGAGTCCTTGGGCATTCAAAAGCAGAACGTCGTCTTCAGCGACGAGACCACCGAAGAGATGTGGGTCGCGGGCGGCAAATATGGATCAATTGATCCGTGTTATCCGAGCAAGGTCGCACAAGCACATATCCATAACTTGTTGTTCGAGCACCACACGGACAAGCGCCCACTCAAGTACGTCTTTTTCCCCATACTCACTCACGTCGACAACTTCGTCGCAGACACGATGGACAACGCGTGCTGTCCGATCGTCGCCGGCGCACCCGACGTCATGAAGGCGGCGTTCACCAAAGAGGTGGACTTCTTCGCCGAGCGTGGGATCGAGTATGTGGATCCTGCCGTGTCTTTCGTCGAGCCCGTGCTCATGGCACGGCGCTTGTTCGACACCTGGGGCCCCCGATTGGGTGTCACCGAGGACGAGAACGACCACGCGTGCCGCGAGGCCTGGAAGGCTCAAAACGCCTGGGACAAGGACGTCCAAGAGAAGGGACGAGCGATCCTCGAGACCGTGGAGTCAGAAGACCGCGTCGCGATCTTGATGATAGGTCGCCCATATCACTCGGACCCGGGACTGAACCACGGCATCCCCGAGGAGTTTCAGATATTGGGTTATCCGATCTTGTCGATTCGCTCGATCCCCAAAGATCGCGAATACCTGGATCGCTACTACAAAGAGGAGCTCGAGAAGGGCATCATCAAGACGCCTTTGGAGCTCAATCATGTGTGGCCCGAGAACTACTCGGTCAACAGCGCTCAAAAAGTATGGGCCGCCGCGTTCGCCGCTCACCACCCCAATGTCGTCGTGCTCGATCTCTCGAGCTTCAAGTGCGGACACGACTCTCCCACCTATGCATTGATCGACTCGATCATCGAGACGAGCAAGACACCCTACGCGGCGTTGCATGACATCGACGCGAACAAGCCGGGCGGCTCCATCAAGATCCGCGTGAGGACCTACGCCCACGCGCTCAAGCTGCACGAGGAGCGACTGCAGGACTTCTCTGCCAAGAAGAGCCAACTCGCGATCGCGCTCGACAACAAGCGAATCGAGCTACTCGAGCTTCGCGCCAAGCAGCTCGCCGCGCGCCAGCAGCACGACCCCGAGGTGGTTCGCCAGCTCGAGGAGCTGCGCGCGAAGGTCTCGGCGTATGAAGCGCCGGTCAATCCGCCCGAGGTGCCGAAGGGCATCGTCACGCTAGGCAAGAAGAACAAGGACGGTGACGTCGTGCGCATTGCACAACGCCCCGCACCGCAACAGAACGTCCAATCGATGTCGATCGCCCAGGAAGGGGAGTAATCCACCCATGAGCATGCAAAGTATTTCCAACGGCAAAAAAAGCCTCCCCATCCTCGACATCGACGCGGAGCTGAAGCGCTTCGAAGAGGAAGAGAAGAAGCGACTAGGCCTCGACACGGAGACTCAGCATTGGGTCGAGGACATGGCCAACCTCACCTTCACCAAGAGTGAGAAGGCGAAGATCACCCTCCTCATCGGCGGACTGACGCTCGCGCACGACTACCTCATCGAAGGTGGACTACGCGGCATTGGTTACAACGTTCAAATGCTGGAGGCGCCGAACGTCAATGCCTACCAAACGGGCAAAGAGTATGGCAATCGCGGCCAGTGCAACCCCACCTATTTCACAGTCGGCAATCTCGTCGCGTTCTTGATCGCGTTGCGTGACAAGAACGGAATGACGTCAGAAGACATCGTCAAACACTATGTGTTCTTGACCGCCGGCGCGTGCGGCCCGTGTCGCTTCGGAATGTATGTCACCGAGTACCGCAAGGCCCTGCGAGATGCGGGCTTCGACGGCTTCCGCGTCATGCTGTTCCAACAGACGGGCGGGCTGAAACAAGCCACCGGCGAGGCCTCGGGCCTCGAGCTCAACCCCACGTTCTTCAGCGCGATCGTCAAAGGCATCCTGGCCGGCGACGTGCTCAACGCGATCGCATATCGCATCAGGCCTTATGAGCTCAACAAGGGCGACACCGACAAGGCAACCGCCGAGGCGAAGAAGATCTGTTATCGCGCGATGGAGACTCGCTCCAGCATCCTCAAGGCTCTATGGGATTCAAAGCCTCTCTTTCAGTCGATCAAGATCGACAAGACCAAGCCGGTCCCGAAGGTCGCGATCATCGGCGAGTTCTGGGCGATGACCACAGAGGGCGACGGCAACTATGGACTCCAGCGCTTCCTCGAAGAAGAGGGCGCCGAGTGCGACATCCAACTAGTGGCTGCGTGGCTCCTCTACAATATCTGGGAAGCCAAGCACGACACACAAGACCGTGAGGCGCTCCGCGGTGCGGACAATGCCAAGTATGGCTTGGGTGACTTGGGCGCGTTCGGCGCGGCCAAGCGCGTGCTCTCCGTCATGGGCGCCGAGGTCGCGGTCCGCGGCGCGTTCCAAGTGTTCGCGCACGCGGCGGGCCTCTATGGCTACCACTTGCCCGACATGAACAAAGTCGCCGAGCTCTCTCACGAATATTACAACGTGAACTTGCGCGGCGGCGAAGGTCACATGGAAGTCGGCAAGCTGGTGATGAACGTCATCCAGAACAAAGCCCACATGACCCTGAGCGTGAAGCCGTTCGGCTGCATGCCCTCGGCCGGCGTCTCCGACGGCGTGCAGAGCGCGATCACCGAGAAATTCCCCGGCACCATTTTCTGCCCAGTCGAGACAAGCGGCGACGGCAAGGTGAACTTCTATTCGCGCGTTCAAATGTACATGTTCAAGGCCAAGCAAGCGGCCGTGGCCGAGTACGACCGCGCGCTCATCGAGAACGGCGTCACCAAGGAGCAGGTCCAGGCTTTCTTGGAGGCCAACCCGCGCTACTCCAGCCCGCTCCACAAGCCCCCGCATGTCTATTGTGGATACGCCGCGGACTTGGTGGCAGAGGTCGCCCCGTTCATCACGCAGACCCGCAGCCAGCGATTGAAGGGCAAGCTCGTCAAGTTGCTCTCCACTAGCAAGTCAGTCGCTGCAAAGACGCCGCACATGGTCGTCACGATGATGAAGACCGCCGTGCAAGAGGCACCCAGCACCTACGCGAAGGTCAAAGAGGACATCATCATCATCGCCGAGGAGCGTAAGCGCGCCAAAGCGACGAAGAAGACGCAAGAAGTCACGGCCGACGCTGCCGAATAAAATCTAGGTAGGTAGTAGCCCCCTCCAACTCCCCCACGTTCGTGGGGGAGGGCAGAATACGCGGGTTTTTCCTCTTCTCTCCTGCTCCCCATGACCATGGGGAGGTTGGGAGGGGCTCCAATATAGTTGTCAGCGACCCCGGCGATCGGCTTCGCTGCCTAGTGACATATCCATCGCGTCGATGAGCGAGTCTGCGTGCATCTCGTCGAAGAAGTGGGCATAGCGCGGGTGATCCGAGTTCCCTTTGGGGTTGATGTTCCCGACGCTGTCGAGGATGAACGTCCGCGGCACATACTCGCCGTCGGGTGAGTATTTCTTTGCGAGTGTTACTTCTTTGTCAGCGTCTGCGCGGACCATCACGAAGCTGCGCGCCATCATGACGAGGCGGACATCACCAAAGACGTGACTGTAGTTTTTGCAGTGCTCACACCACGTCGTAAAGAGGATCAGACAGATGGGCTTGTGCTGCTTTTTGGCGAGCGTGAGGCCGTCATCCCAGGATTTCCAATCAATTTGCTTGGGGTTCCATGGCTCCACATCGGTGACGGTCGCGGTGGGCTGGGGAGACAGTGGCGTGGGTACATCGAACGACGTTGGTCCGAGTGACTGAGAGGCAGCAGCAGACGGACTCGTCGTCGTGACCGTCGAGGATGGCGCGCGCTGCGGCGAGTCTTGAGCAGACAGCTCGCTCGGCGCGCGCGAGCACGCGATCAACGTGATGAAGAGGAGGTTTGAAGCGCGTATTTTCACTGTCTCCGAAACGTAGCGCAAATCGTCATCCGTGATGGCTGGGCGTTGTACGCTGGATGATCGAGCGTCATGCGCACTCGGAACCTGGTCCTCGCCGTCGCCATCGCCGTCCCGTCGTGCACGACGCAGCCGAGCGAGCTCCCACCGAGAGGAGAAGCGCTCTTCATCGTCGACACCGACGTGCCGGTGCACGTTCATCTGGGGCAGCGAAGTGCCCGCGTGCGAGGACGCAGTCTTCGGGCTCGGCAACTCCTCGAACGGTGGAGACATCGAGTGCAACGTCGGAGGCATCGGCGGACCGCACCCAGCTGGAACCGGCAAGCGCGATCGCCTCGTGCTCCCCGGCGGCACGCTCGTGGACATCAACGGCAACGTCGGCGAGTGGGCTGGTGATTTGTTCAACACGTGGAGCGAGTCGTGCTGGTCGCGCGCTGGCATCTATCGAGATCCGAGCTGCGAAGTGGTCAGTCCGAGCCTCGGTCGCGCTCACGCGGCGCGCAGCGGTGGCTGGGTTGCGCAGCCAGCTTCGCTCATGGCGACGTCTCGCAGCGCATACCCGACCAACCTTCCCGTGGTCGCGATCGATCTCGGACTACGGTGCGCGCGCTACGGATTGTGAGTGCTCGGCGCAACGAGTGAAATCGCCTCCAACAGCACGAGGATTGGATAACCTCCGTCCTCGTGGGGGACACCAAGCCGAGCGCGCGAGACCTTCGAACGATGGCGCCCGAAGAGATCGCGCGGACGTTCGCACGCGAACGACCCAGCGGTGTGACGCGCGCCCCTGGGCCGGAGACCAAGCAGCGTCTGGGGAACGCTCCGACAATGCCTCCACCGCAAGTGGACGACGTCGAGGGTAAGCCGCGCTACTTGCTAGTCCGCGAGCTGGGCCGAGGAGGCATGGGTCGCGTCGACGAGGTGTTCGACACTTCTCTCGGCCGTCCGATCGCGCAGAAGACCGTGTTGCAAGGCGCACCCGCAGCGCAAGCGACGATGTTGATCGCGGAGGCGCAGACCAGCGCGCAGCTCGAGCATCCGTCGATCGTACCTGTCTACGACCTCGGCTCGGAGTACGGGCAACCCTACTACACGATGCGCAGCGTGAAGGGCCGCACGCTCGGCCAGGTCATGCTGGACAACGAGGCGCCAGACAAAGAGAAGAAGACGCTCGCGCAGATGCTCAACATCCTGCGCCAGGTGTGCCTCGCGGTGGACTACGCGCACAGCCGCGGCGTCGTGCATCGCGATCTCAAGCCGGACAACGTCATCGTCGGGGACTTCGGCGAGGTGTACGTGCTCGATTGGGGCATCGCGCACGTGATGGACGGCAGCGACATCAAGCGCACGGCGCTCAACGAGTTCATCGCGGGTAGTCCGGGCTACATGGCGCCCGAGCAAGCCGCGGGCGGCGACATCGACGGTCGCACCGATGTGTTCGCGCTCGGTGCGATCCTCCACGAGATCCTCACGGGCAAAGTGCCATTCGAGGACACCGACTTTCAGAGCATCATGCTCCGCTCCAAGTCGCGAATCGAGCTCGTCCCGAGCATGCGCAATCCGACGCTGTCGTCGTCGTTCGACACGCTCGTCATGGCTTGTTTGGAGCCGAATCCGAATGACCGCGTCCCGTCTGCGCGCTTCGTCGCGGACGCGATTGACCTCTATCTCGACAGCGAGCGCGACAAGCAACAGCGAGAAGAGGAGGCCGCGCAGTACACCTCCGACGGCGAGTCCGCGCGTGAGACGTTCATCACCCTCGACCGAGAGAGCAATTCGCTGCGCGACGAAGCGGAGGCAGAGCTCGCGAAGATCCCGCGCTGGGAGAGCGTCGAGACCAAGGACGCCGCGTGGCAAAAGCAAGCCAAAGCGCGGACGTTCGCCGCCGAAGCCGCCCGCTCGCTCGCGCGCGCGAAGACCGCGTTCTCGACTGCGCTCGGTCGCGTCGAAAATCACAAGGGCGCACGCAAGGGCCTCGCGGCACTCCATTTCAGAGAGTTCGAAGACGCCGAAGAAGCAGGCGACGCCGAGGCCATGGCGCAACACCTCGACTTGGCGCGCGCCTATGACGACGGACCGCTCGCGCTCGAACTTGCCAATCAAGGAGAGCTCGTCGTCGAGTGCAGTCACCCAGACACGGAGCTAACCCTCTATCGATACGAAGAGCGCGGTTGGCTATTGGAGCTCACCAAAGCGCGACCTTTCGAGCAGGGTCAGACTCTATTGTTGGAGGTTGGCTCTTATCGAATTACCGCAAAGCGAAAAGGCAAAGAGCTGTTGGCGCCGGTCTTGATTCGTCGCGCGATGAATCACCGATTGCGGCTGGAAATGGGCGCGTTGGAGGATCTGCCCAAAGGAATGAAGCTCATTCCTGGAGGGCCTTTCTTGGCAATCGAAGACGAGCGCTCGTTGCGTAAGAGGGAGTACACGTTACCCGATTATGCCATCGGCGAGTTCCCTGTCACGATGGCCGAGTACGCAGAGTTCCTCGATGACCTGGAGCCGGAGGAACGCGCACGACGTATTCCGAGTCTGCGCGACAAGACGCCATTCCTCGTCCGAGAGTCGGGCAGGTGGCGGCTCACCGCATCGTTCGTCGAGGGAGAAGCAGCTCG
>JANYHY010000407.1 GCA_025362165.1 Myxococcales bacterium
TCCGTAGGGTCTGGCAGGGGGTCCGTAGGGTCTGGCAGGGGGTCCGTAGGGTCTGGCAGGGGGTCCGCAGGGTCTGGCAAGGGGTCGTGGCAGCCGGAGATATTCACAGGAAGGCGGGAAGACGGGAAGGTTGGAGAGATCGTGAGGGGCGTGAGGCCGTTCTTCAGCCATTCTCACGAAAGTTCACGAGCAGGCCAGTGTGGAGCTTTGGCACCAATCACCGCCGCCCACCAATCCCCAACCTTCCCGTCTTCCCGTCTTCCTGTTCCATCTACTCACGCATCGGCCGCGAAGCTCCGAGGGTCGCGTGACCTACGAGGCGCCGGTTTAGCTACTCGGCAGCTTCGGCGCAGAGAGGGCGGGCTTGGTCGGGGGGGCCGCCTTCGCGCGCGCTCTCACTTTGTGCTTCGGCAAGGTGCTCGCGAACTCCTTCAGTGCCTTCGGGTTCTTGCGAAAGATGATCGCCGCCACCTTGTGGATGAAGGTCACGTCCTTCTGGATCGCGCGCGT
This sequence comes from Myxococcales bacterium, assembly GCA_025362165.1. GTDB lineage: Bacteria > Myxococcota_A > Polyangia > Polyangiales > Polyangiaceae > JANYHY01. The sequence goes on from JANYHY010000407.1 coordinate 511, forward strand.
GAGCGCTCTCTTGTCGACGCCGTCGAGTCGGGAGCCCGCGATCGCGGACACCTGGTCGGATTGTGCCTTCGCGAGCGTGTCGTGGGCCTTGCGCAGCTGCTTGATGCGCGTCGCGTCGACGCCGGCCTCCTTGGCCGCGGCGGCGAGGACCTTGTTGTTCTCCACGACATGGAGGATATCGCTCGCGAGCTTGAGCAAGATCGGCGTCGACGACTTGTCGATGCGAGATCCGACGCCGAACGCGCGCTGAACAGCCTTGTCGTCTTCGTGGATGGTGGCTACGTCATCGCGCAGCTCGATGAGCGCCTCCGCGAGCGGCGCGCGTGCCTTCACCTCCGACGCGGTGACAATTTCCTTGTGCGTCCGCGTGGACGCGACGGACGCCGCTGCCTTCGCCACCGCGTTTATCTTCGAGTCCAGGGCATCAAGGAAGCCCGCGCTCACGCGCACTTTCTTCTTGCCCTTGTCCGCGGACGCGAACTCCTTGAGGTGCTTGCGCGTGACTCCACTCAGGTGTCGCGCGTCATCCAGGACGTAGTCTGCCTTGGCGCTTCGAACGCGCTTCTTCGTGGCCATGTTCGGCAGCTCAGCCTTGGTTGTCAATACGTTTACCGCTGACCGAAAGGAGAAGCCCACGCCCTCGTTCCGTAACTCGCGCTCAGAATCGTTTGTAGCCGGAGATATTCACAGGAAGCCGGGAAGACGGGAAGGTTGGAGAGATCGTCAGCTGTCATTAACCGTTCTTCAGCACGCTCTTACAAAGGTGCATCGTGACCGATCACCGCCTCCGAACAATCCCCAAACCTTCCCGTCTTCCCGCCTTCCTGTTCCATCTACCTTTGCATCGGTCGCAGGCGCCCATGGGGTCGCGTGTGATTCGTCCGCGTTGCGGCTATTCGCGCGACTTACGAGACGGACTACGACTAGTCCCACTTCACGAGGGATGTCTCGTACGGGTGGCTCATCGCGGAGCTGTACGGCATGACTCGGACGGCGAACGCGTGGGCTCCGCTGTCCTTGGCGGAGATATCGCCAGCGTATTGGAAGCCACCATCTGCGAGCTTCTCTGTCACGCGCATGCGCTCGACCTGTCCGCGCGCGAGCTCGTGCCCTCCGGCTGTCGGCCCGTAATACAGCTCGACGACGACGTCCTCTGGCGCCAGCCCGCCGAGCGTGACGGAGGCCTTCACCTTCACCGCGTCTCCGACGGAGACCTCTCCAACGACGTCTTGTTGCACCGACGCGATACGCACCGCAGGCCACGCAGCGCGCACGCGTTCCTTCCAACGCGCGAGCTCGCGCGCCCCGCGGAAGTCTCCGTCCGTCATGCGGTGGGCGAGCGCGATGGAGGGCACGTAGAACTTCTCCGTGTACTCGCGCACCATGCGCGCGGTGTTGTACTGAGGAGCGAGCAGCTTGATCGCGTTCTTCATGCGGCGGATCCAGCCTCGGGGGAGATGATCGCGCGTCTCTCGCTGGAAGAAGAGCGGCACGACCTCGTGCTCGAGGAGATCGTAGAGCAACTCCGCCTCGATCTTGTCGCCGGTGCCGTCCTCGTACTCTTCGCCGTGACCGATGGCCCAGCCGACGTCACGTCCGTGATCCGCCCACGCCTCTGCCCACCAGCCGTCGAGCACGCTGACGTTCAGCGCGCCGTTCGCGGCGGCCTTCATGCCGCTCGTGCCGCTCGCCTCGAGAGGTCTGCGCGGCGTGTTGAGCCACACATCCACGCCGCTGACCATCGCGCGCGCGATGCGCATCTCGTAGTCCTCGATGAAGACCACCTTGCCTTGGATGCCAGCATCGCGGCTGGCGTGGACAATCTGCTTGATGAGCTCTTTGCCGCCTTTGTCTTGGGGGTGCGCCTTGCCGGCGAACACGAGCTGCACGGGTCGCTGAGGGTCTCCGAGCAGGCGACGCACGCGCTCTACGTCGGTGAACAGGAGCGCCGCTCGTTTGTACGTGGCGAACCTTCGGGCGAAGCCGATCGTGAGCGCGCGAGGGTCGAGCACCTCTTCAGCGGCGAGGATCGCCTCTTTGGGCTCGTTGCGGCGCTTGGCGGCGCCTTTGAGCCATCGCCGACACAAGGTGACCAAGCGGTGACGACGGTGCTCGTGGATCTGCCAGAGCTCCGCGTCGGGGATCTCCTCGACACGCGCCCATAGCGCAGCGTCGTCGGGCGTCTCGGCCCAACGAGGACCGAGGTAGCGCGTGTAGAGCGCGTGCATCTCCTCGCTGATCCATGACGCGATGTGGACGCCGTTGGTCACGTGGTGGATGGGGATCTCGTGCTCGGGCAGCTCGGGCCAGAGCTTCTTCCACATGGTGCGACTCACCTCGCCGTGAAGCGCGGAGACGGCGTTGTAATGATCTGCGGTGTGGATGGCGAGCACGGGCATCTGGAACTTCGAGGTCGCGTCGGTCCTGTCGACTCGCCCGAGGCTCATGAGCTCGTCGTCCGTGATGCCGAGCGCGGCCCGGTAAGGTTCGAGGTAGCGCCGGACGACCGCGGCGTCGAAGGAGTCGTTGCCGGCGGGGACGGGCGTGTGCGTGGTGAAGATGTTCTGCGCGCTGCAGGCCTCCGAGGCGACGCTGAAGGACACGCCGTGGTCGCGGACGAGCCGTCCGATGCGCTCGATCGCGAGGAACGCAGAGTGTCCCTCGTTCATGTGACAGACAGTAGGCGAGTAGCCGATCGCCTCGAGCGCGTGGACACCGCCGATGCCGAGCATGATCTCCTGGCGCACCCGAAATTCGGTGTCGCCGCCGTAGAGGGGCCCAGTGATCGAGCGATCCTCGGCCGCGTTCTCCGCGAGGTTGCTGTCGAGCAAGAGCAGGGGGACGCGCCCGACCTGCACACGCCACAGCTGCGCGAACACGACGCGGTCCGGGTAGGTCACGCGGATGATGAGGCGCTTGCCGTCGTCGTCGTTCACTCCCTCGACGGGGAGGCGATGCCAGTCGTTGATCGGGTAGCGCTCTTGCTGCCAGCCGTCGTCATTGAGCGCTTGGCGGAAGTACCCCTCGGCGTACGCGAGCCCGACGCCGACGAGCGGCAACCCCAGATCGCTAGCGGTCTTCAGGTGATCGCCGGCGAGCACGCCCAAGCCGCCGCTGTAGATCGGCAGAGACTCATGCAGGCCGTACTCCATGGAGAAGTAGGCGATGCGTGCGCCCTTGCTGTTGGGGAAGTGTTTGTTGAACCAACCCTCGTGGGCCAGGTAGCTCTTGAGCATGCCGTGCGCGGCGTCCAGGCGGGCGAGAAAGACGTCGTCTTGCGCGAGTTCGTCCAGGCGGGCTTGAGTCGCGCGCGCGAGCAGCTCGATCGGGTTGCCGTGCACCTCTTCCCAAAGCTCCGCGTCGATTCGCAAGAACAGCTCGCGGGCCTCGGGCACCCACGCCCACCAAAGGTTCTTGGCGATCTCGCGCAGTCGCTCGAGCGGCTCGGGCAGGCGAGGGACGACCGTGAAGCTGCGGAGTGTGCGCGTGGGCCCAATGGGCGGGGGAGCGCTCTTGCTGATCGGCATGGCGCGGCAGCTTAGAGGAGGACCGGCCCTCTCGTCGAGCACCTAGTCACTCATGCATGAGTGACGGAATTCAGTCTTCGAGAGACGCCTTACTGGCAGACGCCGAACTCGACGTTGTTCACGAGGACCTTGGGCATGAAGCCGCTGCAGACCTTGCCGCCGCAGTCGTTGCCGCCCATCTTGCACCACTTGGCGCACGAGTACGTCGACATGTTGAGCGTGATGCACTCGTAGCCCGGCGCGCAGTTCGTCTGGTTCTTCGAGCAGGTCATCGCCGAGCCGACGGGATAGCAGTCCGTGACGCCGTTGGCGTTGTCGAAGATGCAGCCTGATTTCCCGCCGCACGAGGTCGCGTCGTTGAGCGCGCAGTTCGTCGAGCACACGACCAAGTTGGGGATGGCCTTCATGCTGTTGTCCGTGAGCTGCCTGCACACGCCCGTCCCGGGCTGGTTGCACATCCCCTTGTCACCGATGCTCCCGCAGTAGGGCCTGCACACTCCCCAGATGCAGGTGAGCCCGGTCGCGCACTGGCTCGTGGTCGCGGTGCACGCCTTGCCGATGCCGTTCGACCCTGCGGTGACACACGAGCTCGAGCCGTCGAGCTTGACCTGATCGACCTCGCACGTGTCGCTGTTGCAGCCGCATTGCGGGTCCACGCCGCAGACGTTGCTCGGCGGCGACTTCGAGCAGTTGCCCGAGCCCGTGTCCGGGTCGTTGCCGCCCGTGTCGGGGTTGTTTCCGCTCGTGTCGGGGAGCTTGCCACCCGAGTCTTTGATGGGGGTCCCACCGTCAGTCGGGATGATCGTGGTGTCGTCGATCACCGACGCGTGCGCGCAAGCGATGACGGCACCGATAGATACAAAAAGCGCGATCCTAAGTGAGCATCTCATCACGACCTCCCCACGGCTTGATGCGGGCTCCATAGCACGAGATGGCGTCTCATGCCGCGACGATGCGATTGGTCAAGACTCCGAGCCCGTCGATTTCGAGCTCGACGACGTCAGCGGCCCGGAGCCATTGGTCGTTGGTGACCTTCGAGCCGTTCAACTCCAAGAAGCACCCGGTGCCGCACGTGCCGGAGCCGATAACGTCGCCGGGATGGAGCGTCGCGCCATAGCTCGCGCGCGATAGGATCTGCGCGAAGGTCCAGGTCATGTCCTTCACGTTGCCGAGCGAGACTTGCACGCCGTTCACGCGTGCCTTCATCGCGAGATCCCACTGCGTGCCGTGCGGCGTGGCCTTCGCGCGCGCCGAGAGCTCGTCTTTGGTGACGAGCCAGGGTCCGAGACCCGTCGCGAAATCCTTGCCCTTCGCCGGACCGAGCGAGAGCTTCATCTCCTCCATTTGCAGCACGCGCGCGGAGAAGTCGTTCATCACCATGAGCCCGAAGATCGCGTCGTCTGCGTTCTCCGGCGTGAGGTTCTTTGACTCCTTGCCGATGACGACCGCAGCCTCGAGCTCGAAGTCGAGCCGCTCGAGCTGCAGCGGTTCGACGTGAACGTCTCCGGGACCGACGACGCTCTGGTGATTGGTGAAGTAAAAGACGGGGAACTGATCGAACTCGGGGATCATCTCGAGGCCGCGGTTGCGGCGCGCGGTCTCCACGTGCTGTCGAAACGCATAGCCGTCGCGCATGGAGGGCGGACGCGGGATCGGCGCGAGCAGCGGCAGGTCCTTGGCGACGAGCACGGTCGGCCGCGCGTCGAAGGTTCGAGGGAGTTCGCCCTCGTCATACAGAGCGATGAGCTCGTCGGCTGCGGGCCGCGCAACGGTCGCGTTCTCGACGAAGCCGAGCACGCCGCGTCCGTACTTGTGCTCGACGTCGTGCTCGCTGGACGCGCGACCGTCACGATGCTCGAGCCAGGAAAAGCACGCAGACAGATCCAGCACGGAGTCTCCATGAAGGACACCCGCCCGACCGTGCGCAGGCGTCCGATACGTGACGAGCTTCATGTCGCCGCTTTTACCGCAGGTTCGTGTACTAGACGGAAGATGTTTCGCATCCCGCGCGCTGCGTTTGGCGTCATGTACGAGGTAGCGCGTCACTTGCTGCGTCGGCCCGTCGTGGGCATCGCGGCGGCAGCGCGAACGAAGGACGGTCGGTGGCTGCTGATCCGTCGCGGCGACACGGGGACCTGGGCATTCCCCGGCGGCACACTCGAGTGGGGCGAGCAGCTCAAAGACACCCTGCCGCGCGAGCTCGAAGAGGAGGCCGGTGTGACAGCGGTGCGCATGGGCAAGGTGCTGGGAGTCTTCTCGCGCCCCGATCGCGACGTCCGCTTTCACGCGGTCACGGTGCTGGTCGCGTGTGAGGTCGACCCGCCCAGCAAGCCCCAAAAGAACACGATCGAGATCCGAGACGTGCGGCTGTTCGACCTCGCGGACATCCCCCGACCGCTCGCGATGGGCATGGACGACTTCCTCGACATCGCCATCAAAGGCGACGACACGATCCTCGAATAGCCTCTGAGTAGATCGCTTGGAGTCTTGGCGCGTAGTCATGCGTCATGGAGCGGATTGGCGAGTACCAAATCAAGCGTTTGGTGGGCGAAGGTGGGATGGGCAAGGTCTACGAGGCCGAAGAGAGGCTCTCGAAGCGCCGCGTCGCGCTGAAGGTCCTTCGCTCGGAGCTCACGCGACACGAAGACGGTCGCCGGCTCTTTTTGAACGAGATCGAGATCCTCGCCAAGCTCGAGCACCCCAACTTGGTGCGCAGCCTCGCCTCGATCGAGCACGAGGGTCAACTCGTGATGGTGCTCGAGTTTTTGGAGGGCCGCACGCTGCGGGACGAACTCTCCGCGCGCGGAAAGCTCAGCTTGACGGAGGCGGTCGAAATCGCCGCGCAAATGGCGGGCGCGCTGCAGGTCGCGCACGAGCAGACTCCAGCCATCGTTCACCGCGACTTGAAGCCAGAGAACGTGATGATCCTGGCAGACCGCACGGTCAAGGTCATGGACTTCGGCGTGGCGAAGGTGCTCGAAGGGGCGAGCGGTCCGTCCACGCAGAGCATCGGCACGCTCCAATACATGAGCCCTGAGCAGATCGACGCCGGAACGATCGACGCGCGCAGCGATCTCTACGCGCTCGGGCTCGTGCTCTACGAGATGCTCTCGGGAGACGCCCCCTTCCGCTCGAGCTCGCCGCGCGAACTGTTGAATCTCCAGTGCACCGCGGAGCCGCCCGCGTTGGAGGTCGAGGTGCCGCAGGGCATCGAGGACCTCGTGTTCTCGCTCCTCGCGAAGTCACCAGACGAACGCCCCGCTTCGGCCGCGGACGTGGTGCAGGCGCTGTCGCCGTTTCGTGTCAGCGCGAAGAAGACGACCAGTAAGCCGGGACGCGCCCGTGCCAGCGCACCCGCGCCCAAGCCGCGAGCGGACAACAGCGAGTCGACGGACCGCGAGCAGCTCAGCGAAGTTCGCACACCTTCCGGCACGCTGCACTCGAAGCCGTCGAGCGCGCCGCGCACGGACACCATCGCGCTCGTGGAGAGAGCGACCGCACCGAAAGAAATACCGACGCGCTGGGCGGCGCTCGCGATCCTTGGCCTCACCGTGCTGAGCGGCGTCGTGACGTACGAGGCGCGCTCACACTACGGAGCGGCGCCCGCGCAGGGCTCGACCGCTTGGGCGTCTGCGGGTGTCAGCGAGGCGAGCGCGCGCACGCCCGCTCACTGACATGACCGAGGGATCGCTCGCGGACGTAGGTCGCGCCGAGCGCAAGCGGCTCTCGGACCTAAGCGTGGTCTGGGTGCTGCCGCGCTCGGACGGCGATCTCGCGGAGTCCCTGATTTTAGCCTCGAAACGCGGACTCTTCGGGTTCTCCGATCATGAAGTGACCGCCGAGGGAACGCACTCACTCGTCCGCAAGAGCGCAACGACGCTCGCGGACGCAGCGCACGCTCCGATGCCTTGGCGTGACGCGATCGTGATCGTTCGAGCGCTCCTGCGTGCGCAAGCGGAGCTCGAAGCACGGGGCTACGAGGCGCATGCGCTCTCGACGAGCGAGGTCGTGCTCGATCCTCCGACGCTGTTGGCGACGTCGACTCTCGCGCGATTGCTCGGAGCCGACGTCACGCCCCCACGAGTGTCTGCGCGTTGGTCGTCTCCAGAGGTAGCTGATGGCGCGCCGTGGGATCACGCGGCGAGCCGGTATTTCCTGGCTCTCGTCGCGTATCGACTGATCGCGGGCGATCTGCCGCGCGCCGAACGTGGTGTGCGCGCTGCGCTCGAGTCGCGGGCGCGTTGGGGAGTCCCTCCATTCCCCGACGAGGTGGCGAGCGAGCTCGCGCCCGGAGTGCAGAGCGTAATCCTCGGATGGTTGGGAGACAGGCGCGAGAGTGCGAGCGACATGGTCGCCGCGTGTGACGAGCTGCTCGGGAACGCTCCCAAACGCGCGGCCGTCGCAGCGCGACCGAAAGTGAAGCGATCGGTGACTCCGTCCAACGCGCCGCGGAGCACCATCGACGAGCTGCGCCGTCGCGCGTGGGCTCTGCCGCTCGTCGTCGCGGTCGTCGGGCTGGCGCTCTCTTCGGCGTTTGGTCCCTCTGCGAAAGGCGAGGAGCGCCCACAGATCCGCGCTTCTTCCATGACCGGCACTTCGCCACAAGACTGCGCGCCGTGTCACGCGCGGGAGGTCAACGAGTGGCAGCGCAGCGTGATGTCGCAAGCGAGCGCGAGCCCCCTGTTCGGCGCGCTAGAGAGCGAAGTAGAGGAGCAAGTGGGTCGCGACGATCGCTGCCCGAACGGCGCAGGCGCGCTGCGATTCATCTCCAGCAACAGCTCGGACTCTTGCACCGACGAGCGCACGTTCGTCCGCAAAACGGGCTCCGGCGGCGAGGGCTGGTGCGTGAACTGCCACATGCCTGGCGCCAACGTCGAGCGCGGTCCACGCGCGACATGGAGCGCCCTCGGCGACGCGCGTGATCGCGCTCCACTCCGCGACATGCTCCCAAGCAAAGCGCGCGAGGGCGTGTCGTGCGTGAGCTGCCACACGACCGTAGGACCCGTCGAAGCGCACGCGCGCGCACGCGGCGGCTACGAAGGCAACCCGACTTGGATCAGCACCGTGACCGGTCGAGAGTTCGCGAGCCGACCCGAGGACGACGAGGGACTCTCCGGGATCGCCAACTCCGGATACCGCCTCGACCCCACGTTGATGGCACCTCGCAAGCCGACGGCCGATTGGCTCGCGCCTCACCCTTCGCCGAGCAAGACCACGGCGAGCTACATGCGATCGAGCGAGATGTGCGGCGCCTGTCATGACGTTCGCTTGTTCGGCACGGACGTGCTCGGCGCCGAGCGCGGAGAGCACATGAAGAGGCTGCGAAATGCCTACTCCGAGTGGCGCGTGTGGTCCGAAGACCGCAGGCGGAGCGGTCGTTCCGCGCCGAGCTGCCAAGGCTGCCACATGAGCCGGTACCCAGGCGTGTGCGTGCCCAACACCAGCGCCGCTCCTGTCGCTGATGAGGACTGTCCCGCGGGCACTCACTTCGAGGCGCGCGCCCCCTCCGACGACGCGAGCGCTCGCACGCACTACTTCACGAGCGTGGATCTGCCGCTCGCACCGGATTATCCCGACGCCTTCTTGAGCGAGCGCACTCTAGACTCGGGCGGCACTCCGCTCGGTCTGCGCGCACGTAGAAATATTCTTCTCAAGCGAACGTTTGATTTTCGTATCGGTGACGCGCGGCTGCTGGGCAACACGCTCGAGGTCCCCGTGCACCTGGAGAACGTGGGCGCCGGTCACCGCGTTCCGGCGGGTTTCAGCCAGGAGCGCGAGGTATGGGTCGAGCTACGCGTAGAGGACGCAGCAGGAGCGCTCGTGTACGAGGTGGGCCGAGTCGAGCGTGATGACGAAGATCTGCACGATAAGTCTTTTCAAAGGATCAATGTTCGAGGCGGCGATCGTGACGGCCTGGGGCGACCGCTGGGCGTGTTCGGCGCGTCCGTGGGTGACGGCCCCGACGTCCCGCGTTGGTCTCCGCCTACAGCGCGCGGTGGCACTGATTTTCGCGGGTTGGGCTTGTTGAACCTGCAGAACGGCTTTCTCCGCTGCGTCCGCTGCATCGGCACGATCGACGAGCGCGGCGAGTGCCAACCGAACGAAGACCAGAAAGGCGCGCGCGGCGATCGCTTTGTGGACGGTTTGTACGACATCGACACGGGCGCGTGCTCGTCGAACCTCACAGGGCAGAGCGCGCTGTTCGAGACGTACTTCCCGGTCGGAGCGCTGGACGCGGACCGCGGTGTTGCGAAGGCGCCCGACGCGATCATCGATACGCGATCGGCACCACCAGATGTCCCACTCACGTACACGTACGCGATCGAGGTCGGGCGTCACCCGGCGCCCTTCACAGCGCGCGGGCGCCTACGTTTTAGGGCGTTTCCGCCATACTTGGTGCGTGCCTTCGCAGACTACGAAGCGCTCGCGGCCGGCGAAGGATCTCGACCGAGCGGCGCGCAGGTGACCACAGACATGCTCTCTCGCGTGGAGATCGTCGACCTCTCGAAGGCCGAAGTCGTGGTGCGATGACAAGCACGGCGCACGAGCCAAGCAAGGCATGGCCGGCGCTCGCGTGGCGACCCGATGCACTGCGAGACTTGGACGCGCGGGCTCGCGGCGAGCTGGAGGCGTCGGGCGAGATCGTCGAGCGCGCAGCGGGTGACAAGGTGTTCGCACAAGGCGACGCGGCGGACGCGTTGTTCGTGGTGTTGAGCGGTGAGGTAGAGGTGCGGGCCGTGCGTCGTGGCGACTCGAGCACCACGCTCGTGCGTCGCGCCGCTGCGGGAGATCTCGTGGGAGAGGACGCCGTTGCGCGCGTCGCGAGCGTGCGTACGAGCGAAGCGGTGTGCGCGACGAAGTGCAAGCTCGCCCGGATGTCTGCGCACGTTCTGCTTCGCGCGCTGACACGGTCCGGCGCCTCACTGGAGCACGACGCCCGATTTCGTGCGCTCCGTCGCGCCGCGCTCACCGCGGCAATGCAGAGCATGGCGTTCGTTCGCGACTTGTCGGAGCGCGAGCTCGGAGCGCTCGTGGACGCCGCGACTCCTCGCACGATCGCGCGCGGACAACCGGTCTTTCGCGCGGGAGAGCGCTCGAGAGAGATCTACTTCGTCGCCGACGGCGCCGTGCAGCTCGAGGTGACCGAAGCCACGCGCACCAAGGTGATCGCGTACGTGGGTCGCGGAGACTTCTTTGGTGACGAGGACGCGCTCGCGCGAGCCTCGCGAACGACCCACGCGATCGCGGCGGGTCCCACGTGGTTGCTGGTCGTGCCGCTCGACACTTTCGAGAGCGTTGCGCTCCGCAACCGAGACGCGCTCGCCGCGGCGCGCAGAGTCCGCGTCGCCACAGTGAGCGTGACGAGCGACGCCTCTGCAACACGCCATGGTCTCGGCGACATCTATCGCCTCGATGTCGCGCGCTCGCTCCTGGTCATCGATCAAGAGCAGTGTGTGCGATGCGGGCACTGCGCGACGAGCTGCGCGGACGCTCACGGAGACGGCGTCGCCCGAATCGTGCGCCGCGGAGACAAAGTGCAGCTCACCATCATGGACGAGAAGAAGAGCCTCTCCTTGCCGAGCAGCTGCCAACACTGCGTGCAACCTGCATGCATGTTGGAGTGCCCCACGGGCGCGATCGGGCGCGACGAGCACGGCGACGTCTTCATCAAGGAGGCGCTCTGCACTGGTTGCGGCGCGTGCGTGAAGGCCTGCCCGTGGGACAACGTCGAGCTCGCTTTGCATGGCGAGCGGCTCGTTGCGGTCAAGTGCGACCTCTGCGCGGGCAGCAAGGACGGACCGGCGTGCGTCTCCGCTTGCCCCGTCGGCGCACTGGATCGCATCGAGCCGCGCGCCGTCGTCGCGGAGCTGCGCGACGCGCCCCTTGCTGCAGAGTTGCCAAAATTCGAGCGCCGGTTGAAGCGCGCGTCCGTGTTCATCGCGGGCGCAGTCGCGGCGCTCGTAGGCTTCGTCGCGCTCCAACCTGCGGGCCCGCGTGTCTCTGGCGAGGTCACCGCGGCGCTCATCTTGCTGCTCGCGATTTACGGTCCGCTCAAGCGGTTGCGCGTGTGGCGGCTCGCGCCTCAAACGACCGCGCACCTCTCGCTCGGGATGCTCACGCTCGGAGCTGCCGCGGCGCACCTCTCGCAACGCCCAAATTTTGGCCTCGGGAGCGTTCTTGGTGTGGGCATCGCGGGAGCCCTCGCGACCGGTGTGATCGGCGCGCTGATGTACGCGACGTTTCCTCGCGCGCTAGCGCGCCTCGAACCTTCGGCGACGCTCCCTGAAGATCTGACCGAGCTCGTGAAGACGTCCGAGCGAAACTTGTTACGCGAGCTCAGCGGCAAGAGCCAGGGTCAGAAGGCCTTGTTCGAGAAGATGCTCGACCCATATCGGCGCTCCAGGCTTGGCGCTGTCACGCTCGTGCTGTCCGGGCGCAGTCACAAGCAAGAGCGCGATCGCCTGCGCGCACATGTGAAGTTGATTCTCGGGGAGCGCGCTTCGGAGTTGGACGCGGTCGTGCGTTCGTGTGTCGAGTTGCGCGCCCTCTCTGCGCGGCGTTGGCTCGAGCGAGGGCTCTCGGCGTGGCTGCCCGCGCACGTCGCCTTCGCCGCGATCGCGCTGATTCTAGCCACCTTTCACGCTTATGCGCATTGGACATATCAGTGAGCGCGCGTGACCAGCGAGTCGCGGCGAGCGATCTTTTGCGCCCTCGCACGCTCGCGTGGACAGCGCTCGGAAGCGCGCTCGGCGCGGCCGCGCTCGTCGCGTTCATCGACGTCGGTGGTCGCGGTGCCTCACCAGGACCGCTCGCGCGCCCGCACCAACTCGCTGGCCTCACGTGTGCGTCGTGTCATGAGGCGCCGACCGGTGCAGCTGCTTCGTGCTCGGGATGTCACGCCAAAGATCAGCACGCGTCGACGCGGCCGGGGCACCAAGCGATGGCCCAGAAGGGGATGCTCACATGCGCTTCCTGCCACTCCGCGCATGGCGAGACTCAAGGCCTCACCTTCAACGCAGACGGGACCTTCGTGCGCTTCGGTCACGGCCAGATCGCAGAGGGTAAGCTCGACCACGCAACGCCGAAGACGGATATCCCGCTCGTGCCCTTGAGCGTGTGCGCGCGCTGCCATCACCTCGAAGACCCAGCGGATCCCGTCGCGCGCTGCGTGTCGGCTCGCGGGGTTGAACCGAGCCGCCAAGCGAGCGTGTGCATGGACGAGCACCGCTCTGCGCTCGCTCGCGGTGA